>CAZZKZ010000166.1:0-25250 GCA_964654915.1 Hadarchaeota archaeon (SeqCode) | reverse complement strand
GGTCGCGGTTCCCTCCCCGTCGGGCGATTTCCTCGTGACTATCTTTATCTTCTTCGTGGGGAGGGGAACCGGGCCTGAGTAATCCACACCGCCGCGCTTGGCAATATCCACTATCTGTGAGCAGACCTCCTCGAGCTTTCTCACGTCCGTGCTGCTGAGCTTTATCCTTGCCTTCTGCACGACTACCCCTTCTCTAAAGGTGATGAAAGGGGTAAAAAAGCTTACTTGGCCGGAACAACATCCACGCAGACGCCGGCCGCGATCGTCATTCCCATGTCCCTTATCGCGAACCTGCTGAGCTGCGGGATCTCGGAGGCTTTCTCTATGACCATCGGCTTCGTGGGTGTAACCACAATCGTCGCCATGTCTCCCTTCTTTATGAACTGCGGGTTCTGCTCCACCGGTGCACCGGTCTTGGGGTCAAGCTTGTTCACTATCTGCGATATCTTGCAGGCAACCTGGGCCGTGTGAACGTGGAAGACCGGAGTGTATCCCGCCGCAATCGCTGTCGGGTGCTGCAGGACGGCTATGCGGGCGGTGAACTCCCTGACCACTGTCGGTGGCTTGTCCGGATGTCCAGCCACGTCTCCCCTCTTGAGGGCCTTCTTCTCGACACCGCGGACGTTGAACCCGATGTTGTCTCCGGGCTCTGCCTTCGGGATCGACTCGTGGTGCATCTCTATCGATTTTACCTCTCCCTTCACACCCGCCGGCTCAAACACAACCGTGTCACCGACCTTCAGCACACCGGTCTCTACCCTCCCGACGGGAACTGTCCCAACACCCGTTATCGAGTAGACGTCTTGGATCGGGATGCGGAGGGGCTTGTCGATCGGCTTCGGGGGCACCTCGAAGTGGTCGAGGGCCTCGAGCACCGTCGGCCCGTTGTACCACTTCATCTTCTCGCTCCTCTTCGTCACGTTGTCCCCGTGGAAGGCGGCCGCCGGAACAAAATTGAACTTTTCAACGTTCCTGTATCCAACGGCCCTCAGGAGGTCCGACACCTCCCTCTTCAGCTTTTCAAAGACCTCCTGCTTGTAATCCACGAGATCCATCTTGTTTATGACAACTATCAGCTGGCCCACACCGAGCGTGAAGGCCAGAGCGGCGTGCTCCCTCGTCTGCGGCATTATCCCGTCATCCGCCGCAACAACAAGGACTGCGCCGTCCGCCTGGCTGGCCCCTGTTATCATGTTCTTGACGAAGTCCCTGTGACCCGGAGCATCGATGATCGTGAAGTAGTATTTGGAAGTTTCAAACTTTTTGTGGGCGAGATCTATCGTGAGCCCGCGCTCCCTCTCCTCCTTAAGGGCATCCATCACCCAGGCGAACTTGAAGGTCTTGCCCTTGTCGCCCATCGCCTCGAACTTTTTTATGTCCTCCTCCTTGACCGCCCCCGTCTCGTAGAGGAGCCTGCCCATCAGGGTCGACTTGCCGTGGTCGACGTGTCCTATCGTCACTATGTTCAGGTGCGGCTTCGCCATTCCTTCACCTTCCTTATTCTCTCCTGCGAAGGGTATTTAAATTTTTTCTTGCGGCGGGTCCCTGAAACTTTCGAGGTTTAAACGCGAAAACCCATGTTTAAAAAATCCGGAGGGTTCACCTGGCACCCTTCGCTATCCTCTCGATTTCCTCCTTCTGCGCGACCGCGAAGCTCTTGGTGTCGTTGTTCGCCGCAAGGATTATCTCCTCGGCCAGACACTCCTCTATCGGCTTCTTGTTGTTGAAGGACGCCGCGTAGGCCCGGGCCGCGAGGTTCCTCAGCGCTATGTCCAGCCTTCTCTGCGGAGCGGAGTCAACCGCCACGTAGTATGTTATCCCGCCGTAGGTCAGCCTCGTCGTCTCCTCCCTCGGGGCCGCGTTCTGAACGGCGTCGACCAGAACCTGTATGGGGTTCTTCCCCGTTCTCTGCTCGATTATCTCAAGGGCCCTCCTCACTATGTTGTAGGCCTTCATCTTCTTGCCCGTCGCCCCGCCTCCCCTTATGACCTTGCCCCTGAGCTTCCTAGCTCCGGGGCCCGACCTCATCAGCTTGTTCATGAGCCTCTCAACTATCGGAACCTGGGCCTTCGCGAACTGCCTGTTCGCGTGCCTCCCGCAGGTGTGGACGGCCAGCTTCGGTTCAAGTTGAATGTACCTCTTCAGGCCTGGATCCCTGACAACCACTTCACCCACATCCCACTTCCCGAAGTACTTGAACGACAGACTCTCACCTCGTGGGCTTCTCCTTTCTGCCCTTCACAAGCTCCTTGAGGGAAACTCCGTTGACCATGACCACCCTGTACCTAACCCCCGGCAGATCCCCGTACGACCTGCCCTTCGCGCCGCCTATCCCCTCTATCACGACCTCGTCGTGCTCGTCTATGAACCCGATCGCGCCGTCTCCCGGGGCGAAGGCCGTGACCTGCTTCCCGTTCTTTATCAGCTGAACCCTCACGCATTTCCTTATGGCCGAGTTAGGCTGCTTGGCCTCTATCCCGACCTTCTCGAGGACTATTCCTCTGGCTTGGGGTGCACCCTCCAGCGGGTCGTACTTCTCCTTCAGCTTGAGCATTCTCCTCTTGTAGCTCGCATCCTTCCACCTGAACTTCTGCCTGGTCGCCGCCAGCTTTCTCGCCGCGAACTCTCCGGTCGGGGACTTCATATCGACACCTAACAAAAGTTAATCGCGGTCAGGTTTAAAAAATCACCTGAAGACGATGTCCTCTATCCCGTGGTGCCTCTGGACGATCTTTCTGGCGTTTCTTATGCGCCTCCCTCCCTTCCCGATCGCCAACTTCCTGTTCTGGTAGTCCATCGTCACCACTATCACCTTCTTCCCGTTCTTCTCCACAACCTCCACCTTCTCGGCGACCGCGGGTGCCAGGGCGTTTTTGGCGAGCTGCAGGGGATCCTCTGAAAATGCGACCAGATCCACATCCTTTCCGATTATCTTCTTGAGGCGCCTCACGTTGGAGCCCCCCATGCCGACCGCCATCCCCATTTTGTTCTCATCCACCACGAAGGTCACGAGGCTGTTCGAGACTTCGTCGATCACGCAGTCCTTCGCCGGCACTTTTGTTATTTGCTCGAAAAGTCCGATGTACCTTATCTCTTCCGTCGTCAGCTTTATCATCCGGAGCCCACCGCCGAGAGGATCGCCGAGTCCCCCGGGTCTATCACCGCCAGAACGTTCACCGTGAAGGGGACACCGCAAATTATGCCAAGCTCTCTGCTGTTCTTGTCCAGATGAATCACCTTGAGCTCTGAAATTTTCGAGTAGTGCTTGAAGTCGTCGGCTACATCCTCCGGACAGTTGGACGCGAGTATGACAAGCTTGGCCTCCCCCCTCTTCACGGCTTTGAGCGACCTGTCCGTCCCGAGAACGACCTTCCCCGTCTGCATCGCCCTGGCGAGCTCCTTCTCCATGTCCATAGAAGATCACATCTTTCTCACGAGTTCAACCATTCCCGTCCCCAGCGGAATCGGTTGCCCCGCTATCACATTCTCAATTATCCCCGTCAGCCTGTCGCTCTCGCCGTGCATGCTGGCCTCGAAAAGATGCTGGGTGGTCATCTCGAAGGCAGCCCTGGCCAGAACGCTGGCCTTCTCCCCGCTTATCCCGTGCCTGCCTATCTGCCGGATGACCCCCGTGTGCGTCATCATGTCGGCGACCAGCATTATGTGCCTGATGTCGACCTCCAGACCCTGCTCCTGAAGAGTCCTCTCGGCCTCCTCGATTATCGCATTCCTGGCGGCCTCTATCCCCAGCACCTCCGCTATCTCATGTATGTCGTTTGTCACCGTCCGGACCACATCCACCTCCGGCTGCTCCAGAATCTCGGCCAGGTTCGACCCCTCCGTGTAGACCACGAACTCGCCGCCTTCCTCCCTGACGAGCGCCCTCCTTATCCCCTTTATCCCTGCGAGCGGCAGCTCCTTTATCTTCGCCACCAGGCGCTTGAACTCCGTGATGCCCGCCTCTGGATGCCTGATCCTCAGTCTGAAGCCGCCCGAGATCCCCACCTCCACGTTCAGCTCGTCGGCGATTTTCTTCGCCACCTCCTTGGGAGTGAGCCCCCTTTCCTGAAGCTCACCCTTGTTCAGGCTGATGTCCAGAATCCCCCTCACCATGTCGCTCTCCGTCAGGGCGATGTCCTCAATCGTCGTCGTCACTATCCTGCTGGCAAACTTCTTCGCCCTATCCTTGTTCGTGTTGTGCGGCGGCTTCAGGTAGATCGTCATCAGCGGGTTTGAGATCTGCTTGCGCGCGTCCAGAATCTCTATGAGTCTAGGCAGACCCAGGGTGACATTGAGCTCGGCGACTCCGGCGTAGTGGAACGTTCTGAGGGTCATCTGCGTGCCCGGCTCACCTATCGACTGGGCGGCGACCGTTCCAACCGCCTCCCCCGGCTCCACCAGCACGTTCACATACGCATCCATCACCGCTTTGATAACCTTGTTGAGCTGCTCCCGCGTGATCTCCCTCTCCTTGAGCCTCTTGAGCAGGGCCTTCTCAAGCTCCCTGACCACGTAGCTCGGAACCTTCCCCTCGAGCTTGCCCATCTCCTCCCTCACCGTTTCCTCCGTCACCTTCGTCATCTCAATCACCCAGTACCTTCGACACTATCCTCTCCACATTCACACACTTTCCTGCCTCGACCCTTGCAGGGTTTGCACCATCCTCGCCGTACCTGAACTGAATTATTTTCTCCTTGTCGTCCCTGACCGTTTCATCGTACTCAACCCTGAGATCCTGCAGGGCGTTTATCAGCCTCCTCTGCAGATAGCCGCTCTGGGCGGTCCTGACCGCCGTGTCCACGAGTCCCTCCCTTCCGCCCATAGCGTGGAAGAAGAACTCCAGCGGCTTGAGGCCTCCCTTATAGCTCGCCGACACAAATCCCCTCGCCTCGGCCCCGAGATCCCCGGCCCTGAAGTGCGGAAGTGTCCTCCCCTTGTACCCTCTGGAAATCCGCTCGCCCCTGACCGACTGCTGGCCCACGCAGGCCGCCATCTGCGTGAGGTTCAGCATGCTCCCCCTCGCCCCAGTCCTCGCCATGACCACGGCGTGGTTGTTCATCCCGAGGTGCTTCTCCGCGATCATGCCGGCCTCATCCCTGCCCTCGGCGAGGACCTTCATTATCGTCCTCTCCAGCGTCTCCCTCAGAGTCCTCCCGGGCGCGGGCTCAAGCTCGCCCCTGAGGTAGGAAGCAACAAGCTCCTGAACCTTCTTCTTCGCCTCCTCCAGAACATTCTTTATCTCCTCCTTTGCCCTGGCCGGTATATCCTCGTCGTCCAGCCCGGTCGTGAAACCGAACATGAGCGTGGTCGCTATCGACAGCCTCGTCACCCTGTCGATGAACTCCCTCGCCGCCTCCACCCCGTACTCTTTCGCTATCCTGTCGAGCAGGACACAGCGCTCGAGGGCCTTGAAGCTCTTCGCGTCTATGACCCCGCTCTTCAGGACCCCGTCCTTTATGACAACATACGCGTCCACATCGCACTCCTCCTGCTTGCACCTGGAGCAGCCCCGGCAGATCTTCGCCTTGTAGGTCAAATTCAGGTCCTTCGGCAGGAGCATGCTGAATATCCGCTTGCCCGACCAGTAATCCACACCCCGCTCCCTGTAATCCGGCTTCGGAAGCTTCTGGAAGATCCCTGCCTGGGCCAGAAGCCACTGGGCCTGCTGCTTCGTCAACCTGGTTTCCCTCCTCGTGAGCAGGTACGCCCCGGTTATGTGCTCCTGGATGCCGCCGATTATCGGACCACCAAACCTCGGCGACAGTATGTGCTCCTGAACCTTCATGAGAATTCTCGCCTCCGCCTGGGCCTCCTCCGTCTGCGGCACGTGGACGTTCATTTCGTCCCCGTCAAAGTCGGCGTTGTAGGGCGGGCAAACGCTCAGGTGGAGCCTGAAGGTCCTTCCGGGCAGGACCCTGACCACGTGGGCCATTATCGACATCCTGTGTAGCGATGGCTGTCTGTTGAAGAGAACGATGTCTCCGTCCCTCAGATGTCTCTCGACCAGGCATCCCGGCGCCAGGCTGCTCGCAAGCATCTCGCGGTCGGCAAACTTCAGGCTGTATTTCTTTCCGTCCAAACCGACCACATAGTTCGCCCCGGGGTGAACGTCCGGACCCCTCCTTACCAGCTCCCTCACCTCCTCTATGTTGAACTCGGTGACCCTCACTGGGACCGTCAGTATTTTGGCGATCTCGATGGGAACCCCTATCTCATTTATGCTTATGTTCGGATCCGGGGATACAACCGTGCGGGCGGAGAAGTCCACCCTTTTTCCGGAGAGGTTTCCCCTAAACCTTCCCTCCTTCCCCCTTAGCCTCTGCGCCAGAGTCCTCAGGACCCTGCCCGAGCGGTGCCGGGCCGGCGGGACCCCGGACGTCGTGTTGTCCAGATATGTCGCAACATGATACTGCAGAAGATCCCAGAGGTCATCGACTATCAGGTTTGGCGCCCCGGTCTCTATGTTCTCAGCCAGCCTCTGGTTTATCTTTATGATGTCGACCAGCTTGTGGGTAAGATCGTCCTCCGACCTCGCGCCGCTCTCGAGTGTTATGGTCGGTCTGACCGTCACGGGAGGAACCGGCAGAACCGTCAGAACCATCCACTCCGGCCTGGCCTTCTCCGGGTCCAGCCCCAGAAGCAGGAGATCCTCGTTCCTTATCCTCTCGAGCCTGTCGCGTACGTCTATCGGCGTGAGCGGGTTCTTTTCCTCGTAGAAGGAGTACGGCTTCTCGAACCTGATCTCCGTCTGCTTGCTGCCGCAGTGGGGGCACTCGGCCCTCGATATCGCCCTCTTTATCACCTCCTCCGAGATCTCCCACCATCTGCCTCCCCGCCGCTTTTCCTCGATTATTCTCTCCCTGTACCTCTCCAGCTCGGCCTCCGCGAGCAGAACGCGGGAACATTCCCTGTTCCTGCAGACCGCCCTGAGAATGTTGTAGACGTGCTCGACATAACCTATGTGAATGACCGGCCTGGCCAGCTCTATGTGCCCGAAGTGGCCCGGACAGTCTTTGACCCTGCCACCGCACGTCCTGCACCTGACGCCGGGCTCTATGACACCCAGCCTCCTGTCCATCAGCCCGCCCGGCACCGGGTGACCGTCCTCGTCGTATGTGTCCGGGGTGACTATCTTGATAACCGACATCTTCCTTATCTCATCCGGGGAGAGCAGCCCGAAATCTATCCTGTCGATCATTCTGACTACAGGCATCTCTACACCCTCTCCTTCGTTCTTATTCTTGGGGCCAGACCCATCGATTTCAACTCATCCAGCAGCAGCTTGAAAGCGTGGGAGATCTCTATCTCGTGCATCTCCGACTCCTCCTCGCAGATCTTGCAGACCGCCCTGCCCTTCTTGTTGTCGAAGTAGCCTATGTTCCCGCACTTCGAGCAAACATACGCCACGTACCTGTCGGAGGCGTCCAGCAGCCTCTCCTTCAGGAGCATTGCGGCTCCGTGGCCTATCAGGCAGTCGCGCTCCATCTCACCGAACCTGAGACCGCCCTCCCTCGCCCTGCCCTCGGTCGGCTGGTGCGTGAGAACTTGGACGGGACCGTGCGGTCTTGCGTGAATCTTGTCGGCCACCATGTGATGCAGCTTCTGGTAGTAGCAGACGCCAATGAATATCTCAACCGGTATCACCTCGCCCGTGATCCCGTTGTACATGACCTCCCTCCCGGTTGACTTGAAACCGAGCTCCTTCAGCAGGTTCCTGAGCTCAGCCTCCGGCGTGCTGCTGAAAGGCGTTCCGTCGATTCTCTTCCCGAGCATGGCACCGACCTTTCCCGCCACCATCTCGAGCAGCTGCCCCACCGACATCCTTGAGGGAATCGCGTGCGGATTTATGATTATGTCGGGGATTATGCCGTCGGCCGTGAACGGCATGTCGCGCGCATCCAGAATCATCCCTATGACTCCCTTCTGTCCGTGTCTGGATGCGAACTTGTCGCCTATCTCAGGAATCCTCTGATCCCTGACCCTGACCCTGACGAACTTGGTCCCGTCCGGGGTCGTGGTTATACAAACCATGTCCGTTATCCCTTTCTCCTGCGGCCTCACCCTGATCGAGCTCTCCCTTCTCTTCTCTCCTATCCCAATCTCGCCCGCTTCCTCCAGGAATCTCGGCGGGCTCGTTTTCCCTATCAGGACATCCTCCCCCTTCACCTCGGCCTCGACCACGGTTATCCCGTCCTCCTCAAGGTTCCTGTAGGCCTCGGAGCTCGCCACGCCCTTTATCTCCTCCGGCGGTATCTCTATCTTGTCCATCTGACCGCCGGGATACCTGATCTCCTCGGTCTCGTACAGCCTGTAGAAAGTCGACCTGCCCATGCCGCGCTCGATCGAGGCCTTGTTGACAATTATTGCATCCTCCATGTTGTATCCGCCGTAGGTCGCTATCGCCACGACCAGGTTCTGCCCGGCCGGTCTCTTATCGAAGCCGACGATGTCCATTATCTTCGTGTAGACGAGAGGAACCTGCGGGTAGTGGTAGAAGTGCGCCCTCGTGTCAGACCGGCTGTAGAGGTCCGTGAAGGGAACGCCAAGGGCCTGCTTGGCCATGTTGGCCCCGTACGTGTTTCTCGGGGACTGGTTGTGCTCCGCATAGGGAACCAGGGCCCCGCCGATTCCCAGAATCGCCAGCGGATGAAGCTCCAGATGCGTGTGCTCCTCCGTCAGCTCGTTTTCGTATACCGCTATCAGGGCGTTCTCCTCCTCATCCGCGTCGAGATACTCCACTACCCCCTCCCTCACCAGGTCATCCCAGCCGATTTCTCCCCTCTCGATCTTCTCGATCATTTCATCCGTGATCTTCGGTCTTCCATTCTCGGCCACGAAGACCGGCCTCCTTATGCGACCGCTGTCCGTGTTTATCTTCAGCTCATTCGTGTCAGGCTTGTAACCGACGTTGACCTGCTCGCTTATCCTCCCCTTCCTCCGCAACTCTCTTATCTCGCTCGCAAGCTTTCTCCCATCCTCGCAGATCCCGACCAGCCTGCCGTTTATGTAAACAAGTGTCTCCTCCCTTCTCTCGCTCATCTTCTCGATTTTCCTCACTCCCAGCTTCTCGAGCCAGCGCTCGACCTCGCGCTCATCCGTGCCTATGGATATCTCGGCCGTGAGGGCGAGGTTCTTTACCAGACCGCAGTTGGGTCCCTCCGGGGTTTCAACTGGACATATTCTTCCCCAGTGGGTTGAGTGAAGATCTCGGGCTTCGAAGTGCGGCTGGCTGCGGCTGAGCGGGGACACTATTCTCCGCAGGTGGGAAACCGCGGCGATGGAGTTTGGCCTGTCCAGGAGCTGGCTTATTCCGGTTCTTCCGCCGGGCCAGGTCCCCGTCGATATCGCATGCCTTATCCTCTCCGTCAGGATGTCCGCCCGCGCCATGCTCTTGAGCTGGATGAGCCTCTGCCTGGAGTAGGCCTTCTCTATCTGGTACTTCATGTCCTTCGTGAGGTTGTTGAAGGCCAGCCTGAATATGTTCTCGAGCAGATCACCGGCGAGCTTCAGACGCTTGTTCGCGTAGTGATCCTTGTCGTCTGGATCCCTCCTCCCCAGCGCGAGTTCTATGACCAGCTTGGCCATCCTTCCGAGATAGTAGGCCTTCCTGATTCTGTCCTCCTTGCTCGTTCCTATGTGCGGCAGGAAGTACCTGTCCAGGATTTCCTCCGCGCGCTGCCTCCTGTAGCTCTCCGGCTGTCCCACCGCAACCCTCTTTCCTATAAAGTCAAGGGCATCTTTCGTCGTTTTGACGTCCTTCTCCTCGATCAGGTTCTCGTGAAGATCCTCGAGCATCTCAGGGTCATCGGATATCGCGCTGACGATGTCCCTGTCCCTCTCGAGCCCGAGCGCGCGCATCATCACGACGAACGGAATCTGCCCGGGAACCGACGGGAAGGATATCCTGAGCAGGCCATCGCGCTTCCTTTCAACAACCACGAACGCCCTGAAGCCCCCGTGGCTGGAGAAAACCTTCGCAACCTCGACCCCCATCCTCTCATCTTTCTCGACCAGAATGTAGTTCGAGACGAGGTCCTCCTGGGCCACTATGACCCTCTCCGAGCCGTTGATTATGAAGTAGCCGCCCGGGTCCAGCGGATCCTCGCCCCGCTTTATCAGCTCCTCCTCGGAGAGCCCGTAGAGCCTGCAGGCCTCCGACCTGACCATCACCGGGAACTCTCCTATGTAAACCTCCTCCGGCGGCTTCTCCTTCCCTTGCTCGACGAGGGACATTTCGAGATAGAGCGGGGCCGTGTAGCTGAGCCCCCTCAGCCTGGCCTCGTTCGGCCACAGGTCGATCTGCCCCTCTGCCGCCTCGTAGGCCTTCGGGGAACCCAGCCTTATCCTGCCGAGCTTTACATGAATTCCCTCGATGTCGAGGTCTATCTTGCCTATCTCGTCGATTATCTGCTGCAGCCTTCGCTTGATGAAATCGTTGTACGAGTCGAGGTGCTGCCTGACCAGCCCCTTTCTCCTGAAAAATGCCTCCACACAGGCCCAAGTATCCCGCATCCCCTATCCCTCCACAACGTACCTATAAACCACTATCTCCCCGGCCGTCTGGCTCTTTCTCGTTATCTTCACTATGTCGCCCGGCTTGGCCCCGATGGCTTTTGCAACCGGGTCGCTGCTCAGGAGGAGCGGAAGCTGGTGCGGTTCCACCCCGTATGTCTCGAGCACCTTCTTTGCCTCATCCGGACTCAGGATCTCGTGCTTCGGCACCAGCCTGTGCTTTGTTATGTCCACTCCCATCCCTCTCCCCTTCCCGCAGCGGGCCCGGCGGGATTCGAACCCGCGACTCCCGGCTTAAAAGGCCGGTGCGCTAGCCAGACTGCGCCACGGGCCCAACAACGGGCTGGAAATCTCATTTAATATGTTTTTCGTCTGCAGAGGGTATATAAAACTTTTCCCTCACGGTTTGACGGATGGTAAGAGAGGGTAACACTAATTATTAAATTGGCAGCGATATCAGTATACGGGGGTCCAGAGAGAGTGGAGGATACCTCTTATCCGCCAAATGTGAAAGACCTCCTTACCGAGATGAAGAACATCTCCGACATGATGGTCGACCTAGCCTTTGCCGTGCTCGTGCTGGAGGACAGAGATCTTGCCAGGCAGCTCAGCAGGCTTGAGGAGAGGATGAACGAGCTGATGTACCAGATAAGGGGGGCCGCCGCGGTTGTGACAAGGAGGCTGGAGGAGGCCAAGCTCATAACCGGAATTCTGCAGGTCGCGAGCGCGGCGGAGAGCATTTCCGATGCAGTCGAGAGCATAGCTGACTTCATCCTGCGCGGGATGAAGGTGCACCCGGTCGTCTGCGAGGCCATAGGGGAGGCGGACGAAAGGATAGCTGTCCTGGAGATAGGGGAGAACTCGCCGGTCGCGGGCAGAAAGATAGGCGAGCTCAACCTGCCGCCGACCAGGGGGGCGTGGCCGCTGGCCATCAAGAGGGGCGCGGAATGGATCATTCCACCGAAATCCGACACCGAGCTCATGAGCGGGGACATTCTCGTCTGCAAGGGCTCGGAGGAGAGCCTGCGGATAATCGAGCAGATGGCGAACACAAAAAGGAAGTGCAGGGTGGTGGAAAGCAACCTCAGGAAGATCAGAAAAGCGATCGCGAAAATGAGGGATCTTGTGGCAATAATGGTTGACATGGCCTACTCCTCCATAATCTTCGGCTCGAAGGAGATCGCCCAGGAGGTCAGGGAGATGGAGGAGAACTTTGACAGGCTCGAGTACGAGATCAGGCTGGAGGTTCTGAAGGCCTCCAGGAGGGAGAGGGACCTCGCAGGTCTCATCAGCATCCTTGAGATTCTGGACTACATCGGCAAGATCTCGAACGCCGCCGACGACATAGCTGATGTCACGCTCAGACTTGAGGAGATCCATCCGGTCTTCCGCGAGGCGCTGGAGGAGTCACAGGAGAAAATAGAGAAGATAGTTGTGAAGGAGGGATCGCCCTTTGCAAAAAAGACGCTTGGCAGGTTGAAGTTCTGGGAGATATTCGGGGTCTACGTCTTCATGGTCAGAAGGGGAAGCAGGCTCATCGTCGAACCCTCCTCAAAATTCAGGATAAAGGCAAACGATATCCTTTTTGTCAGGGGAGGAAGAAAGGAAATAGAGAAGGTGAAGGAGATAAGTGGCCATGCGAGTGATATGGTGCAAAAATCTTGAGGATGTCGTGAACATAGGCCGCGGGTTCGGGTGGATTTTCCATATCGAAAAGGAGAACAAGCACTATTACTACATCTACGCTCCCATCGATCATGAAGTGATATGCCTCGCCATCCGGAGCGATGAGCCGGTCATGGCGAGGTACACGGCAATAGACGATGATGGGGAGATAAAATTCTCGGATACTCCGATAATGCCGGTGTGCGTGAAGATAGTTGACGTGGACGAGGATGAAACTTTCGAGGAGATTCTAAAGAAGAGAAAGTGACGCGATTCTCTCGAGGATGAGATCCTCCAGCCCGGCCGCCTCCAGCTCCCTCTTGGATATGCGGAAGATTCTCCTCAGCCTCCTCTTCTTCTCCGGATTAACCTCCAGGACTCCCGGATCCGGCCTCACCCTGATCCTCTCAGCGAGCCCGCGCAGCGCCCCGGCGGCCTCCTCGCCCTTTCCGGCCAGAGACACGAGAACCACCTTGGAGGTCCTCCTTCCAACTCCGACCTTCTTGATCGCCTCCGAAATCTGGTGGTCGGCCGCCGCATAGCAGAGGAGCTCCAGCTCGAACCTCCTCGTAAACCGCCTGCCGGCCTCCCAGCCCGAGATCGCCAGGGTGACCGAGTGGAGGAGGTGCTCCGCGCCGGCTATCGAATCCGCGTCGAAGGCCTGCACGGTCGCTCTTCTCTGGCCGCCGGAGACCGCGGTGACCAACTCATCGGGTGATGAAAGGAGGTGACCGGAGAGCACGGCCACAAACTTTCCCCTTACCGGGAAGACTTTAATCCTCCGCCCGACAGATTTCATCAGAGAAGGATGTATCCGCCCGCCTATAAAGTCAAGGCCGAAGACATAGTGTTTGGAAGGTGCGAGACGGACCAGTCCGGACTTTCTCTTGTCACGCCCTGGGGCGTGAGGGTTAGAAAGGTCAGAATTCTGGGAACCGTTGTGCAGAAATACGTCAAGGAGGATGGTACCTACTCTTTCGTTAACGTGGATGACGGAAGCGGTGTTGTGAGGGTGAAGGCCTGGAGGGATGACGTGAGAATGCTCCGGCCTCTCGGGGAGGGAGACATCGTGGATGTCATCGGCAGGATAAGACTCAACGAGAGGGACGGGGAGGTCTACATAGTGCCCGATCTCATCGTAAAGGTGGAAGATCCGAATGTGGAGCTGCTGAGAGAGCTGGAGATAATCGAGGAGAGGCTGAGGCTTCTAGGCTCCGGCGTGAGGCCCGGCGAGGGAAAACCGTCACACAAGGAGATGGTTGTCGCGGCCCTCAGGCAGAGCGATGAGGGCATGACCGCGGACGAGATCTCGAGGGCAACGGGAATACCGATGGACGAGCTCGAGGGGATAATCAGGGATCTCCTGGCCGAGGGGAGAATAGCGGAGAAAAACGTCGGCAGGTTCGGGGCGGTGTGATGGAGGAGTACGAGCAGCTTCTCGAGAGGGCACTCCAGCAGACGCCGAAGATAGTGAAGGAGACATCCAGGTTTCAGGTTCCCAAGGCGGAGTTAACGGTGGCCGGGAGCCAGACCCTGGTCAAGAACCTGAGGTCAATTGCCTCCATGCTCAACAGGGAGCCGGAGCATCTGGCTAGGTTCCTGCTGAAGGAACTCGCTGCCGCCGGGGCATTCAGGGAGGGCATGCTGGTTCTGCACGGAAGATTCTCCCAGGAGGCGATTCAGGGCAGGATAGACCAGTACGTGAAGGAGTTCGTGATCTGCAGGGAGTGCGGGAAGCCGGACACGAGAATCGAGAAGGTCGGGAAGGTCCCGGTCATGAGATGTGAGGCGTGCGGGGCAAGGAACCCGGTCAGGAGTGTCTGATTTGCCGCTCCTCAGAGTTCTGAGGGTCGGGGATGAGACTCTTGTGATCGTCTGCGACGCCGAACTGCTGGGCAAGACCCTGAGAAAGAAGAACCTGAAGCTCGAGGTGAAGGAGTCGTTCTACCGCGGACGCGAGGCCTCCGTCAGCGAGTGCCTTGAGGCCCTGAAGGAAGCCACGATCGCGAACCTGCTGGGAACCATAGTCGACCACGCCATAGTTGAGGGTCTCGTCAACCCCAGGTGTGTCCTGAAGTTCGGCAGGGTGAAGCACGCGCAGATCGTCAGGGTTTGATGGGTCACCTCAGGCATCTCTCAAAAATCCTCACGTACCTGCCGGGATTGTTCAGGAAGTCAAGGCTCTCGGGGTTCTTTATCAGCTCGTACATGTCCCTCCCGTGGACTATCCCGAACTCGGGGACCTCGGCCGGCTCCACCCTCCTCAGCTCCGGAACCTCCCCGTATCTCGGGTTCCTCACGAATCTCCCGTCGACCAGCTCGAAGTACGCCGCCCCGCCCATGCTGTTGAACTCCTGGTAAAGGGAGGTGAAGGCGCTGCTCACCCAGTTGGCCATCCTGAGCGCTTCCTCCGACGGGTTTATCGTGACGTGACCGTAGTTGGGCGGGATGATGACCTTGTCGCCCGCCTCCGCCTCCACCAGAACCACATCGACTATCCTGCCTCCCTCCTTCCTCTGCAGCAGGTAGTGCGCCCTGCCCTCCTGGACCTCGTATATCTCCGGGTAGGTCAGGCCGGGGCAACACTCGGGATGGTAGTGCCCCTGCGTCTTCACGAACTCCATGCCTATCCTCCTCGGAGGGATGATTGTTATGTCGTACCTGAGCCTGTTCTGGAGTATGGTTTCCCTGTCCTCCGCCCTCCACAGGTCCCTGAACATGTAGTAAAGCTCGGCGTCCATGTTCGCCTTCAGCCACTCCTTGTCGGCTATGACATCCGCCATGTCGGAGGCTTTCCTCACGGCGGCCTCCCTTTCCACGTCCCCGAACCTCAGCCTCAAGCTTGACCCTCAATAGAGGACGACGCTTTTTATATAAGAGATTTGCCTGATGGCCTCGAGAACCTCGCCGCTCAGCGGCCTGTCCGTTATTATCGTGAGCTTCGGCTGGGGGGTCAGCTTGGGATCGTCGGCTATGGCCTGCCTTATGCTCACGCCGAACTTTGAGATTTTCTCGGCCACATCTTTGATTATGCCGGGCCTGCTCGCGTCCTCCGGCACTATCTCGATTATTCCCATCCCCAGGGCCTTCGCGGCCCCGCGCAGGTGCGCGACCGGCTCGAGCTCGGAGAAGATCAGCCTCAGCTCCTCATCCCTGAGTATTCTGGAGGCCGTCTGCTCAACCGCCCGCCTGTCGACTCCCGCCTCCTTCCCTATCTGCACCGCGGGTATCCTCATTGAGCCGCAGCAGATTTCACCCTTCTCGTTCACCCTCAGCCCGTATCGCAGCATGAGCTTGGCAACCTTGAGCTGGGCAGGGTATTCCCTGAATTTCTCCTCGAGCCTCCGCAGCAGCTCCGGCGGCTCCATCTCCTCCCTCTCCTTCCCCCAGCTGTGGGAGATCAACAGCCACATCAGGCTCTCGGCAAATGCCGGATCTATCCCGAGCCTCCTGGCGGTCTCCTTCGCTCTCCTCACTATCTCCATTTCCCTGGCGGTATCGGTCAGCGGCAGGTTCTTCCTGCGCTTGATCTCCGCTATCTCCCTGACCAGGTCCAGCCTGCGCTTCACCAGCTCCAGGATCTGCCCGTCTGTCTCGTCGATCTTCTTCCTGACAGCCTCAATCTCCGAAAGCATCCAGCGCCCACCTCTTCGCTGGGGAGGTCAGAATTATTCTGCCGTCGAGCCTCCTCCAGCCCTTAACCGTCGCGGAGATGGCCTCCGGAGAGCCAATGGCAACCGTGGCCGGGCCCTTCCCCGTTACACCCGCGGCGATCGATCCGGAGGAAAGGGCGATGAAGGTCGGTGCCAGGTCGTGCTTGAGGACGGAGGCGTAGAGTATCCCGTTCAGCGTCATGGCGGTCCAGACATCACCCCTCAAAGCCATCCTGTGAACCTCCTCGATTCCGCCTGCTATCTGGGAAAAATCCTCACCCCGCAGGGACTTCGTGTACAGCTTCCCGCCCCGCGGGATGAATATCGCAACCCTGAGCGAGGGATCCACATCGAACCTTCTGAGAATCTTCATCTTCCTGTTGTCGGTCACGACCCCGCAGGCGAGCAGGGAAGCGGCCGCATCGTCGAATGCGCCCGTCAGCGTCACGCCGGCCTCCATTGCCGCCTTCACGCCTATCTCAAGCACCTCCTCGGGCCTCGGCCTTCTGCCGAGAGCCATCAGGGCCGCCGCCGTCGCCGCGTTGGCCGCCGCGCTACTGCTCGACAGGCCCACCGCCACCGGTATGTCTGAATACGTGAGAATCCTCGCCCCGAGCTCCGGAGCGCCAAACCTCTCCAGAACCATCCTGACGCAGGTCTCAACGAGCTTCGGCGACTCTCTCATTCCGACCGTCCTCCCCCTTATGCCGCGGAATCTCTCCGAGAGTTCGACCCTGGCCTCCAGCCAGAGATCCACCCCGAAGGCCGCCCCCTTACCCGTGCTCATCGCGTTCACGATCGTGGCTGACCCGCAGGCGAATCCGACTCCTGATAGCGTGCTCATGCTGTCAGCCTGCTCGGATTTATCTCCCCCGACCTCAGCATGTGGTCGGCCAGGACTATCGCCATCATCGCCTCCGCCACGGGAATCACCCTCGGGCAGAGGTTGGGGTCAAACCTCCCGCTCAGCTTTATCTCCGTTTCCTCCATCTTCTCGAGGTCCACCGTGCGCTGGGGCTGGGAAATCGAGGCCGGGGGCTTCACGGTCAGCCTCACCACTATCGGCATTCCGGTTGATATTCCGCCTAGGATCCCGCCCGCCTTGTTCGTCGCCGTGACTATCTTCCCGTCCCTCACCGTTATCGGGTCATTTGCCTCGGAGCCCAGCATTCTGGCGAAGTCCTTTCCCTCCCCTATTTCCACGGCCTTCACGGCCCCTATCGACATCATTGCGTGGGCGATCTCGGCGTCCAGCTTGTCGAAGACCGGCTCGCCGAGGCCGGGCGGGACGTTGAGGGCGATTATCTCGACGATTCCGCCCGTGCTGTCCCCCCTGGCTGCTGCCTCCAGCACGGCCTCAACCATCCTCTCGGCCACCTCCGGGTCCGCGCACCTCATCGAGTTCGCCTCCGCATTTTTCCTTATCTCCTCTATCGACGGTCTTCCCCTCACCGAGACGCCGGCGGCCTCGATCGTGTGCCCAAGGATCTCGACATTCTTTGTCGCCAGAAGCTTCTTAGCAACGGCCCCGGCCGCCACCCTCCCGACAGTTTCCCTTGCGGAGGCCCTCCCGCCGCCCCTGTAGTCCACATGCCTGAACTTTAGCCAGTAGGTCAGATCGGCGTGCCCGGGCCTGGGCTTCATCCTTATCTCCTCGTACGGGCGGGAGTCGACATCCTCATTCCAGACCAGCATCGAGATCGGGGTTCCTGTCGTCCTACCCTGGAAGACCCCTGAGAGGATCTCAACCCTGTCCCTCTCCCTCCTGGGGCTGACCACCTGCGATACGCCGGGGCGCCTCCGGTCAAGCTCCCTCTGCACTTCCTCCTCCGAGAGCGGGAGGCCCGCTGGCACCCCATCAACCACGACCCCGACCGCCCTGCCGTGGCTCTCCCCCCAGGTCGTCACCCTGAAAATCTTACCAAACGTGTTGCCGCCCAGCCAACCACCCACTTTCCTATCTTCCTCTCCTTTCTAAAGCCTTCCCCAGAGCATGTCTGAAAGCCGGCTCACAGCGGACGTCCCTCTCCCTGCACATCCTCTCTATTTCGGCGCTCTTTCTCTCCCACCACTCCGGGGTGAGCGCGCTGAGGAAGTTGGAGCTGCCCAGAACCGACGAGAGCCTTTCGGCGACCCCGGGCTTCAGATTCAGCCTGTCGTATATGACCTGGCTTCCGGTTTTTCTTGCCACCTCTATGACCTCCGCCAGGCTGTTGCCGGAGTCGTTCACCCCTGGAATCACCGGACCCAGGAAAAGCCACCTCCTCACGCCCCGGTTCGCGAGCTCCTCCAGCACCCCGGCCCTGTCGTCCGGGGGACTGGCCCTCGGTTCAATCCTGCGTGCGAGATCCCCGTCCATTGTGGTTATGGTGACGCCGACCTCGTCTGTCCGGCGGTCGAGCAGGTCCACGTCTCTCAAAACAAGGCTGGATTTCGTCTGTATGCACACGCTGAAACCCTTCCCGCGCAGGACTTCGAGAGCCCCTCTCGTAAGGCAGAGCGACCTCTCGACTGGCTGGTAGGGATCGCAAACGGTTCCCACACCTATGCAGCCCGGCCTCAGCCCTCTCACTTCCTCGGCCAGCAGCTCGGCCAAGTTCTCCTTCGCCATCACAAACTCGCCCCACCTCTCCATGTAGTCCCTCCTCCTTAGAACCGCCGGCGAGTAGCAGTAGGCGCATCCGTGCTCGCAGCCGATGTACGGGTTCAGGGCGTAGTCCAGCCCGGGCAGCCCGCTAGGAGAGAGCGCCCTCCTACACCTCACGCTTGAGTACTCCACCATTCTGCCAGAACTCCGTAATCTTTTTCTGAAAGAGAGATCGCCTTAGAAGCCAGCTGGCATCCACCCACCGGCTGACAGGAATTGTCAGGTCACTGACCGCGCTCTCGAGCGCTGACCGCAGATCGTGGAAGACCTCTGGGCGCTGCGCCAGCATCCTCCTCACGCTCTCTCTCACGAACCAGACACCCACGGGCAGGAGGTAGCCCGGGTGAATCTCGCGGAGAACAAGGGCGGACGCCTGCCTCCGCTCGCGAACCAGGGCCTCCGCGACCGCCAATCTGCACGCGTAGTAGCAGCCGCCTATGTCAGGGTATGTTGTCCTCCCCTCGTAGGGCTCGTGGTCGCCCATGACGGCCGGCTCGGGTGCGGTCTCGGGATTCCATGTCGTCCCCGGGAACCAGGCCTCTATCCACTCGAAGCTCCAGCTCTCGGGCATCAGGATGGCTGCAAACCTGTTGTCCATGTGGGAAAGCTTGTAGACCCTGAACTCGTCTATCGTGGGGCACTCCTTCAGCCTGTCTATGAGGTTCTGGGAGATGATCGAGTCAACGGCCGTTATGCTCCACCGCGTCGGAACCAGCCTCCTCTGACGCCCAATCCCGAACATCCCGAGGCTGAACGACCTCTGGATGCTGCTGATCAGAACGCCCTGCTCGTAGAGTTCCACGGTCGCCTGATGGGCGGGCAAATCCCTGTCGCTGTACGCCTTCTCTATCCTCCTGTCCGTTTTCGGGTTCGAGGACAGCTGGAAATCGCGCAGAGGGGCGGACGGACCGAAGGGCTGTATGTCGCTCCCCAGGGTGAGAACCATCTTGGGGACCCTTTCCAGGACCATCTCCACATCCGCGGGGGTTCTGACCATCGCCAGCTCCTGCAGCTCCCTGATGAAGCTGTTGTCCACCGAGCTCACTTTCGCCGGGACCCTTCCCCTCACCAGCATGAACCTGAAGTCAACTATTTCCTGAACGTCCCTCCCGAACCAGAGCTCCGGCGTGTCCAGGACTGAGGTCTCGCCGGTGACCGGAGGAACCATTGGCCCGACGTAGACCTTGGGGTAGCCTATCCGCCCGACGAAGACGCCGGGAGGAGAGGAGCCGCATATCTCCGGCGAGGTTATCCTGACTGAAGTCTTCGCCAGGGCCTGGGCCCTCAGGAGAACCGGGCAGCTCCTCTTGCCGCAAAGGAGCTTGCCTCCCCTGCATAGCAGGCAGATCGACCCGTAGCTGCGGTGGGATCTGGGTCTGGCTACCGAGAGCTGGGACAACACCCTCTCTGGCAGGATACCCGAAAGCCAGCTTGGGTTGGTCATCCAAACTAAAACTCGCCGTACACTGATAAACTACTTTTCCGACCGGGGTGCCGGAAACTTTTCCGCCTCCGGAGGTATCCCTATGTTCACGACCTCCAGTTCGCCGACCAGGTCCGGTCTCGCGAGCAGACCCGGCTTCGCCCTGTGCATGGTGACCGTCGCATCAGCCGCGACGGCCAGCCCACAGACCTCGCCGGATGCCGGGTCCAGACCGGAGGGGACGTCCACCGCGAGTCTGAAGGCCCTGCTGGAGTTGATCTTCCGTATGACCGTGGAGAATGGCTCCCGCAGCTCTCCCTTTATCCCTGTCCCAAGGATGGCGTCAACCAGGATGTCCCATCCCAGAGATTCCTCGAGCTTCTCCCAGAAGCCCGTGTCGGGCAGCTGGACCAGCTCGACCGACTCCGGCATCCGCTCAAGAACCTCCCAGTTGCGCCTCGCCTCCGGCGTCCTTATCTCGTCGCTCCTTCCGAGGAGAAAGACCCTGACCTTGGCCCCGTAGCCAGCCAAGTGACGGGCCGCGACGAACCCGTCACCTCCGTTGTTTCCCAACCCGCACACCGCAGCAACCCTCATCCCGCGAAGGTTCCCGAATCTCCTCTTCAGAAAATCGCTCACACCCTTCCCGGCGCACTCCATCAAAAGCAGGCGGGATACGCCCATCTGCTCCGCCCTGGCTTCGATTTCCCTCATCCTTTCGGGAGAAACCCACTCAGTCAAGCCTTTCCACCGCGCTGTGGTGCTCGTTGAGCGAGCGCACCGTTATCTTTCCCTTCCTCATCTGCTCTATCGCCGCGACCGCGGCCAGGCTCGCCTCGACCGTCGTGATGTACGGGATTCCGAAGTCTATCGCGGCCCTGCGGATGTGGTAGCCATCCCTTGCCGGGTCTCTTCCAACCGTCGGGATGTTTATTATCAGGTCCACCTTGCCGCTCTTTATCAGGTCCAAGACGTTCGGGGAGCCCTGGGAAACCTTGAGGATCGCCCTCGCCGGAATCCCTGTCCTCCTCAGGACCTCGGCCGTTCCTTCCGTTGCGACTATCTCGAATCCGAGCTCGTGGAACTTCCTTGCGACCGGGATGATCTTCTCCTTCTCGTCCCTTCTCACGCTCATGAAGACCGTTCCGCCAACCGGAAGCGCGTTGCCCGCGGCCAGTTGGGCCTTGAAGAAGGCCACGCCCCAATCGACGTCTATCCCCATCACCTCGCCGGTCGACTTCATTTCGGGCCCCAGAACCGGATCGACTCCCGGGAGCTTCGTGAACGGGAAGACGGATTCCTTGACGGCGACATGGTGGAGCCTGAGCCTCTTCGGTATCCCGAGATCCCTCAGCTTCTTCCCCAGCATCACCTTCATCGCGACCTTCGCGAGGGGAATCCCCGTTGCCTTGCTCACGAAAGGAACCGTGCGGCTGGCCCTCGGGTTTATCTCCAGCACGTAGACCGTTCCGTCCTTCACCGCGAGCTGGACGTTGACGAGCCCGATCACCCTCAGCTCCTTGGCGATGGCCGTCACGTAGCTTCTGACCGTCTCCCTCGTTTTCTCGTCCAGGGTCCTCGGGGGGAGGGTGCAGGCGCTGTCGCCGGAGTGTATCCCCGCCTCCTCGACGTGCTCCATTATCTCGGGGATGAAGACCTCTTCGCCGTCCGAGACGGCATCGACGTCAAGCTCCGTCGCATCCTGCAGGAACTTATCTATCAGAACCGGGTGTTCGGGCGAGGCGAGCACGGCCTCTCTGAAGTACCTCTCGAGCTCCGCCTCGTCGTGAACTATCTGCATCGCCCTCCCGCCGAGAACGTACGAGGGCCTGACGAGGACCGGATAGCCCACCTCCCTCGCCACCCTCTTCGCCTCATCGAGCGACTTGGCGCATCCGTATGGAGCCTGGGGAATCCCGAGCCTCCGCAGGAGCTCCGTGCAGCGCCCCCTGTCCTCGGCTATGTCTATGCTCTCCGATGAGGTGCCAAGGATGGGAACCTCGGCACGCGAGAACTTGACCGCGAGATTGAGGGGGGTCTGCCCGCCGAACTGCAGGACGACGCCTACCGGCTGCTCCTTCTCAATTATGTTCATGACGTCCTCGAAGGTGAGGGGCTCGAAGTACAGCCTGTCGGATGTGTCGTAGTCCGTGCTGACCGTCTCCGGGTTGCAGTTGACCATTACCGTCTCGTAGCCCTCCTCCTTCGCGGCGAGGGTGGCGTGGACGCAGCAGTAGTCGAACTCTATCCCCTGACCTACCCTGTTGGGCCCGGAGCCGAGGATCACCACCTTCTTCCTTTTGCTCACCTTCACGTCGTCTCCGTCCTCGTAGGTCGAGTAGTAGTACGGGGTCTCGGCGTCGAACTCGGCCGCGCACGTGTCAACGAACTTGTAGACGGGAAGAATTCCCCACTTCTTCCTCAGCCTACGGATGGTCAGCTCGTCCGTCCCGACGAGCCTGGCGATCTGGTAGTCGGAGAATCCGAGCCTCTTCGCCTCACGGAGGATCTTCGGGTCCAATGTTTCCAGAGTCCTCCTGCCGAGTTCCTCCTCCATCCTGGCTATGTTTCTGAGCTTCTCCAGGAACCATCTGTCTATGTAGGTTAGCCTGTAAACCTCCTCTACGTCCATCACCTTAAGGGCGTCATACAGCATGAAGATTCTGGCGTTGCCGCCCCTCGGTCTCGTGTAGTGGAGGTGCTGCCTCAGCATTTCGACGTCCTTGTAGGCGGGTCTCCCATCGGCGCATATCCCCATCCTGCCCATCTCCAGAGATCTCACCGCCTTCTGGAGGGCCTCCTCGAAGGTCCTGCCGATTGCCATCACCTCCCCGACGCTCTTCATCTGCGTGGTCAGCGTGTCGTCGGCCCCGGGGAACTTTTCAAAGTTCCACCTCGGGATCTTCACGACGACGTAGTCGATCGTCGGCTCGAAGCTGGCGGGGGGCTTCTTCGTTATGTCGTTCGGTATCTCGTCGAGGGTCAGTCCGACGGCCAGCTTGGCGGCTATCTTCGCGATCGGGAAGCCGGTGGCCTTCGAGGCAAGGGCCGAGCTCCTGGAGACCCTCGGGTTTATCTCTATCACCCTGAACTCGCCGGTCTCCGGGTGGACGGCGAACTGGATGTTCGAACCGCCCGTCTCGACGCCGATCTCCCTGATGACGGCGATCGATGCGTCCCTCAGGATCTGGTACTCCGGGTTCGAGAGGGTCTGGGCCGGGGCAACCGTTATCGAGTCGCCCGTGTGGATGCCCATCGGGTCGAAGTTCTCTATGGAGCAGATTATGACGACATTGTCGGCGAGGTCCCTCATGACCTCGAACTCGTACTCCTTCCAGCCGAGAAGGGCCTCGTCTATCAGAACCTGATGTATCCTGCTGAGCTCCAAGCCGCGGGAGGCTATCCGTCTGAGATCTTCGTCGTTGAAGGCTATTCCGCCCCCCGTTCCGCCGAGGGTGAAGGCCGGCCTCACGACAACGGGGTAGCCCAGCCGCCTCGCAACGCTGAGGGCCTGTGAGACGGACCCGACGGTCTCCCCCTCCGGGCACTTCAGGCCTATCTTCTCCATCGAGCGCTTGAAGAGCTCCCTGTCCTCCCCCTTCATTATCGCCTCCGCCTTCGCCCCGATGAGCTCGACCCCCTCCTGCTGGAGGACTCCCCTGTCCCACAGCTCGGCGGCGATGTTCAGGCCCGTCTGGCCGCCAAGAGTCGGGAGGAGGGCGTCGGGCTTCTCCCTCCTTATTATCTCGGCCACGGCCTCCGGCGTCAGCGGCTCGATGTAGATCCTGTCGGCCATCTCGGGGTCCGTCATTATGGTCGCCGGGTTCGAGTTGACCAGGACGACCTCGTAGCCCAGACTCCTGAGGGCCTTGCAGGCTTGGGATCCGGAGTAGTCGAACTCGGCAGCTTGCCCGATGACTATCGGACCGCTGCCTATGACGAGTATCTTCTTTATGTCCGTCCTCTTCGGCATACCTATCCCCTCCGCCTTTTGAGGAACCTCACCATCTCGTCGAAGAAGAACTTCGTGTCGTTCGGGCCGGGAGAGGCCTCCGGGTGGTACTGGACGGAGAACATCGGGACCTCCGTGTGCTCGATCCCCTCCACGGTCCAATCGTTCGGGTTGAGCTGAGTGACCTTCAGGCCCGTGCCGTCGAGCGAGTTCTGGTCAACGGCGAAGCCGTGGTTCTGGGAGCTGATGAAGACCCTGCCGGTCTTCAGGTCCTTGACCGGCTGGTTTATCCCCCTGTGACCGAACTTGAGCTTGAAGGTCCTAGCGCCGCAGGCGATGGCCAGAAGCTGGTGGCCGAGGCATATCCCGAAGAGGGGAAGCTCGCCGAGAAGTCGCCTCGCCGTCTCTATCGTCTCCTTCACCCTGGCCGGATCCCCGGGACCGTTCGAGATGAGAACGCCGTCCGGGCGCATCTCCAGGATCTCGTCGGCCGGCGTGTCGAACGGCACAACGGTCAAGTTGACCCTCCTGCTCAGCAGCGACTCCAGTATGCTGCGCTTTGCACCGCAGTCGATCACGACGACCTCGAGGTCCCCGCCGGCGTGCATGCGGGTCTTCTCCCTTCTGGTGACCAAGGGGACGAGGTCGCGCTCGGTTATGTGGGGCTGCTCCCTCGCCTTCCTCAGGACCTCCTGCGGGTCAGGCTCGTCGTTTCCCTCGTAAACGACAAGGGCGCTCTTCATCGTCCCGTACTCCCGGATCTTCAGGGTTAAGGCCCTCGTGTCCACTCCCTCGATCCCGGGGATACCTTCGCGCTCGAGGAACTCCGAGATCGTCATGACGGATTTCGGATGGCTCGGTTTCTTGCAGGCCTCGCGGACGACGAAGCCCTCGGCCTTTATCGAGTCGGACTCGTGCCACTCTGGGGAGTAGCCGTAGTTCCCTATCAGCGGATAGGTCATCATCAGGATCTGGCCCTTGTATGAGGGATCCGTGAGGGCCTCAACGTAGCCGACCATGGAGGTGTTGAAAACTATCTCGCCTATCGCCTCGCCGCAGGCGCCGAAACCAATGCCTCTGAGAATTGTGCCGTCCTCTATCGCCAGGAGTGCTTTCTTTACCAAGACCCTTTCCATCCTTTGCCGCGAATCGGCTTATAAGCTTTTCTACTCCCTCGATGCTTTCAAAATTGGCACCCTTGCCCAAGGTATCAAAACTTGCCTTGTTGGTGATGGATCAATCATGTCATTTTTTGTCCTATCCAGCTATGCGTTCCCTGAAACGGCACACTCAAGGAGGTAGAGGAGTACGAGGAGACGTCGCATTATCCTATCCAGCTATGCGTTCCCTGAAACGCGAGGGCGAGAGGGAGACCAGGAGCTACATCCTCGGTCGCAT
>CAZZKZ010000165.1:0-1963 GCA_964654915.1 Hadarchaeota archaeon (SeqCode) | reverse complement strand
GTGAGCGGCGCCCGGCAGCAGGGGGGTCTTCCCCAGGCTCGACGGGGTCGAGGTCGAGAACAGGCCGGTCGAGCTGGCGGCCGGGCAGAGGACGACGGTGAGCTTCCAGATATCCGTCCAGGAAGTCGGGACTCACACGGTCTCGGTCGACGGGCTGAGCGCAACCCTGACCGTTAGCCGGCTCGGACCGAGTTTTGTTGTCGAGAACCTGACCCTGTCGAAGGAGAAGATCTCCCGCGGACAGAAGGTGACTGTCACGGTGGTCGTGAAGAACACCGGAGATGAGGCCGGAAGTCACGTGGTCATGCTGAAGGTTGACGGGGTGGTCGTGGACAGCAGGCAGGTGAGCCTCGGTCCGTCGGAGTCCCAGCTGGTTTCCTTCGAGATATCCCTTGATGAGGTCGGCGAGCACACGGTGACGGTCGAGGGACTGAGCAGAACGCTGACGGTTGTGGAAGAGGGCATGCCGGTCCTGCCGTTCATAGCGATCGGAGTTGCATGTGCTTTGGCCGCGTTGGTTGTGCTATTGAAGTTCATCCGCCCCTAGCAGGACTTTTAGGTTTTATAAATTACCGAAAAACTTATATGGTGCCCAGCCAACAAGGTATTGCAAAAAAAGGTGAGGAAGAGATGTCAGGAAGAAAGAGCTATAAGGGTTTTGCTGCGCTGATTCTCGGTGCATTGGCAGTATCGATCGCTGTGCCGTTGGCATCGCTGGTGACATCTCCGACTGCAAGCGCACAGCCGGTCTGGTGGGACGACGCGTGGCCCTACCGCAGGAGGATCACGATAAGCGGCGCGCACCCGGAGAACTTCCAGATAAGGGTCGTCATCCCGTCCGATATCCCGAAGAGCACGTACCCGAGCATAAGGTTCATAGAGGACGAGACCGGCGACCCGCTTCCCTACTGGATCGAGAGGGACGAGGGCTCGTACATAAACGTCGCGTGGGTCAGAAGGCTTTCGAACGCGGATGACTCAATTTACATGTACTACGGCAACCCGTGGGCGACGAGCGCCGAGAACGGGGATAACGTCTTCCTGTTCTTCGACGACTTCGGAGGAGGCAGCCTGAACACAGCGAAGTGGGGGAGGAGCTCCACCGGCGTGGATGTCTTCGAGCACGTCCTGCGCCTCGAGGACTGGAACAATCAGGAGGCGTTCGTTGAGCACGGGCCGGGGCAGGGGATCGGCTACCTGAACGACAGGAGGATAGTGGAGGCCAGGGTGAAGAACGCTAGCACGTGGAGGGGCGCCGTCTGTCTGGAGGGTTCCGGTTGGGGACTCAAGGAGATTGCAGGGATATACAGAGACGGCTGGCCTGATGGGCCCATAGGGTTCTTCGCAGAGGGAGAGTGGGGACCGAAGGTCAGGGAGGCAGACAAGTGGTACATCGCTCAGATAATCTTCTGCGGACCGGCCAAGAAGCACCTGAACGTCAACTTCTACTACGGAAATGACAACGCCAATTACCGGGAGCTCGCCGAGAACAGGAGGTTCTGGGAGTTCGGCGACTGGGCACCCGAGAGCGGTGGCTGGTATATTGACAAGTACAAGCCTAGGGCCTGGGACGGCGGCGGAAACTCCACCTACTACTACGACTGGTTCCTCGTCAGGAGGTACAACGAGCTCGGGCCCGATCCCGTGACCACGGTTGGAAGCGAGGAGAGCAACCCGACGGTCGGCTACCTCGCCGGGACGGCGAACGTCTCCGAGGTTCAGCTCGCCCCAGAGGTCCAGAGCGTGGTTCCGACGGACACAGAGTGGATCCCGTACAGCTGGACGACGGTGACCGTCAAAGTGTACGATTGGAACATGAACGTCACGGACATAACCCTGATGGCCTACGAGGCCTCGCTCGACAACACGGCCTCGGACGACACGAGGAACCACTACACGTGGGTGGCCTCGAAGAGTGAGGGAACCTGGACATTCAGCTGTCCGCTCGGCAGCGCCTACATAG
>CAZZKZ010000164.1:0-8888 GCA_964654915.1 Hadarchaeota archaeon (SeqCode) | reverse complement strand
CGAATCCCAGCGGGCCCACCCCCCGCGGGTGAGGGGGTCGCGCCGAGCGGGCTTCTACGGAGCCCCCTGATGGGTCTCGTCGGAAAAGAGATCGGGGTCTGATCCGAGAAGCGATTTCATCTCCTGGTGGAGCCGGAGGAGCCTCCCCACGGCCGGGTGTCCCTCCCCCAGCTTCCTCCTGAACTCCTCGACGGACCTTTCGAAGGGGACCACCCTGCTCCCCTCGACAAGCTTGTCGGCGTAGGCGACGACCTTCTCCTCAAGGGTCGCCGGCACGAAGTCCCTCGGCGGCAGACCTAGCTCGGCGGCCTCTTCCGCCGGGATCCCGCCGCCCAGATGGTTTTCGGCGAAGGGGGCGAGCCTGTCCAGCCCCATCTCCCTCAGGATCTTCCCGCCCTCGACCCCGTGGGCTATTCCGTGGGTTCTGGCCCTTCCTATGTCGTGGAAAATCGCCCCGTCGCCCACGAGCCCGACGTCAATCTTCACGCCCCTCCTCTCGATCTCCCTGGCCAGCCGGAGGGCAACCCGCCTGACCGTCAGGCAGTGCTCAATCACGGGAGCGGAACAGCCCGCCCTCCTGAGAATCCCGACGGCATCCTCAACCCTCACGTGAACCACGGATCAGGCCAGCTCCCTGCGGAGCTTCTCTATCCTCGCCCGGAGGGAGTTTATGATTGCG
Organism: Hadarchaeota archaeon (SeqCode); assembly: GCA_964654915.1. Classification (GTDB taxonomy): domain Archaea; phylum Hadarchaeota; class Hadarchaeia; order Hadarchaeales; family Hadarchaeaceae; genus JAVZGN01. The sequence goes on along the minus strand of CAZZKZ010000164.1, from coordinate 8,209 downwards.
GTGTTCTGGTGGGGCTGAAGGGTCCCGCCGCACGAGGGACATTTGAACTCCATCCCGATGGCTTCCTCGTAGGGGACGCGCGTGCACCCTTTATCGCACGCGAAGAAGATCTTGCTCTCCTCCTCGGCCAGCCTCTCCTCGAGCCTCCTCAGGACCTCCATCCTGTGCTGCCTGAGGTAGTCGATGGCCCTCTCCGGGTCAACCTTCCAGTAGTAGACGTACCAGCCGCTGTTTTCCTCCCTCTCCCTCCTGTAGGTCACTATTCTGCTCTCGTGGAGGGAGTAGAGAATGCTGCGGACCTGGTTGACCTGCAGGTTCGTCCTCTTCGCCAGATCCTCGTCCGTGAGCTCGCCGACGACCAGCGCCCTCACGATTTTTTCTCCCTTTTCACCCGCCAGATGACCCGCGGTCTCCAGAATTAGGTCGATGTTCGGGATGGGGGGACGCTTTTCGGCCCTCACCTTCCTCTGCTTTTTCGTCAAGGCACCACCCTTCCCGCCGGTCCTACTTCTTTCTCGAGACCTCAAGCCTCGTGACCCTCTTCTCGATATCTCTAACAAGCTCCCTCAGCCCCTCCAGGTAGGTGGATAGCTCCTTTATCTCCCTCGTCTTCCTGTGGATGTCCACGAAGATGGCCTCGATCTTGTCGGCGTGCTTCTCGGTTTCCTTCCTGAGCTCCTCGACCGCTCTTATGTCCTCTCTTATTTCCCTGGCGAGCTCCAGCAGCTCCTCGATCCCCTTGAACTCCCCGACCATCTGCTTGACCTCCCTGAGGTCCCTCCCGAGCTCGGTGAGGGCCTCCTCGTCGACCTTGAGCCTCCCCTTTATCTCCTCGATCTCCATCTCGAGCTTCTTCATGCTCGAGAGGAGGACCTGCGGCCTGGTCTCCTTCAGGAAGTCGATGGCCTCTTTGCTGGCTCCCTTGAGCTCGGAGAAGATCTGCTCGAGCTCGTCCAGCCTGGCCTTCAGCCCCCCTATGCTTTCGCTGATTACCGAAAGCCTCGTGTCGTAGCTTTCCCTCAGCCTGGAGACGGTTTCCATGAGAGTTGATGGTTCCCTTCCCCTCCTTGCCATCAAACCATCATTATTTTATGGTTGAACTGTCTAATTAAGTTGACCGTTGCTTTTTCTTGAGGGCTTTCATCCCAAGGCTGATTATCCTCGACAGCTCCCGGTATTCCCTCCACTCGTAGACCCCAAGGGCGATCAGGAAGAGGCCAACAGCTAGGAAGATGACCTTGAGCTCCAAGGGGGTGAACGGCGAAAGCCCGATCATGGCAAGTCCGCAGGCGAGGACGACGGCGGCCGACAGGGCCTTCCTCTGCAGGAAGTCCATACAGAAGTAGATTGGTTCCGCAATCTCTTTTAGCTTTCGGGTGCGAGGTTTGTCAGGCATGAGGCTGCGCAGGGTGGAGATAGTCGTGAAGGAGGTCCAGGGGGTCTGCCCCCTCTACTCGCCCGGCGACAGGATAGTCTTGGAGGGGTACTACGTGAAGGCATCGGAGTCCAAGGATGTCTGCATACACGCGCTCTCTGCGATGCTCACGCTCCTCACCCTGATATCGCATGGCTTCTCGACGCTCGAGCTAGGGCTGGGGCCTGAGGAGGGTGTCGCATACCTGCAGTGCCCGGATCCCGGGCCGCCCAGGACGTGCGGGGGCACCGTTTTGTTTGAGCTGAGGTGCTCGGGCTGATTAACAATTTTCGCATTTTTGCAGAAAACCGAAAACTTTAAAACTTACTGGAGGAGTATCCCCCAGTATGACGGGGTTGAGGATGGTAGCGTGCGCCGTCCTGCTTGCGGGTCTGCTGGTAGCACCGGCCATCGTCCTAGCATCCGAATGGGATGGCTGGGTGTATCTTGGGGACGATGGGGAGGACCCCGGTGTTCCGCCCTACCTTGACATAAGGGGTCACGGCTACAAGCTGGAGAACGGGCTCTGGATCTTCAAGGCATACCTCAACGGGAGCTTTTGGGAGATGGATCTGGGTAATTACATATACTCAGTAGCGATAGACACCAGGCCGGGCGGGCAGGCCGGTACCGGCACGGATTACAAGCTGTTCATGCGTGTGAGGGTGTTCTCAGACAAACCACCCTGGCCACCGGAGCCACCTTGGCCACCGGAACCTTTAGCCGCCAACGAATTGGAAATACCAATTTTCTTCCCCGCAATGATTTGGGAATACCTCCCAGATGGTAGCTTGGGAAATAGGTGGTTGCAGCCTTACCAGGAAGTCGGCGACAACTACTTTGTCTTTTCGATCGATGTGGACAACCTGGATCTCCAGAATGAAAACGTGATCTTCTGGTGGACAACCCAGAGCGACACGACCCGGAACTACTCGATAAACTCCTCGCAGGTGCCCATGGGTGCGGCGGGCTTCATCACCCTTTCCGTTCTCCTCTTCGTCGCCTTCCTCATCCTGTATGCGAGGTCCGTGAAGCGCTGAACGATTCGAAAGGATTTTCTACAGGGAAAAATAAATTTTCTAACAGGGGAAGCCCGTGATTTTCGGTCTGCCGAAAGGCTCCGTCCTTCTGGTTGTCGGGGCCCATCCGGATGACTTCGAGATAATGGCGGGGGGCACTCTGGTGAGGTGGAACAGGAACAGAGGGGAGAGCTACGCCATGGTGATGAGCGATGGCGAGCTCAGCGGGGAGCCCGAGGTCAGAAGGAGGGAAACGGAGAAGGCGGCGGAGGTTCTGGGGGTAAGGGAGGTCTTCTTCTGCGGTCTACCCGACGGCAGGATATCTCACTCGATCGAAACCATTTCTCCGATTGAGGAAAAGATAAGGGAACTCAAGCCCGCCCTCGTGATAACACATAACCCTGACGACACGCACCAAGACCACAGGAACGTCGGCATGTCATGCATTTCCGCGGCCCGCCGCCATCCCAGGGTTCTTATGGGAGAAACGCCGTCGACGATCGCTAGGGAGAGGTACATCTCTGTTGACATCTCCGATTACATAGGGGTCAAGATCAGGGCCCTGCGCAGGCACGTGTCCCAGCACAGAAGGCTCGGGAATCTTCTGCTCGACTGGGTCACGGCTTCGGCCTCGTTGAGGGGGAGGGAAATAGGTGTGAAGTATGCGGAGATTTTCTGGGTCTGGCGCTTTGCGGACCTGTCGGTGTGAAAACGGCAGCGGATTTAAAAGAGGCAACCGTGGTCGTGTGGCGGATCTGCGATGGAGAAGGTGCTGATAACTGGTATAGGTGGTGCGGCCGGCATCTGCGTGGCCAAGGCCCTGAGAGATCGCTATCGCCTAGTAGGGGTAGATGCCAACCCATACGCCACGGGTCAGGTTCTCGTTGACGAATTTCAAGTTGTCCCTTTAGCGTCCAGCCCGGATTTTCTGCACAAGCTCGTTGAGGTCTCGGAAGGGTGCGATGCCCTGTTCTGCACAGTGGACGAGGAGCTGCGTGTCGTTTCCAAGAACCGCGGAAGTTTCGCCTGCAGGGTGCTGGTCTCCGATCACGCGGCAGTGGAGAACTCGCTGGACAAGCTCCGCTGCTCGGAGCTGCTCGGGAGGGCAGGGGTGGCGGTGCCGAAAACAGTTGAGGTCGGAGAAAAACCATTCTCGGAGCTCTCCGGTGAGCTGGGTCTCCCTCTCTTCATAAAGCCGAGGAGGGGAAGAGGAGCGAGGGATGTTGTCGTCATAAAAAGCTTGGAGGATTTCGAGCGCTGGTGCGCGGTCTTCAGGCAGGAGGACTACATAGCCCAGGAATATCTCGGCGGCGATGAGTACACGGTTGACGTGCTGCTCAGAGACAAAAGGGCTCTGGTCGCCGTTCCCCGGAAGAGGCTGCTGGTGGACAGCGGCGTGTCCATCGCCGGGATGACGGTGAGGGATGAGAGGATCTCGGACATGGCCGCGCGGGCGGCCGAGGCCCTAGGCCTGAACTACATCGTGAACGTTCAGGTGAAGGTTGGGAGGGACGGACCGAAGGTAACCGAGGTCAATCCGCGCCCCTCCGGCGGTCTCGTGCTCACCGTCAGGGCGGGCGTGAACATGCCTGAACTCGCTTTGAGGATAGCGCGCGGCGATCCAATCTCCGAGGACGAGCTGAGGTACGAGAGCGGGCTCCTCATGCTCAGGTACCACGAGGAGGTCTTCAAAAAGATTTGCGGCGTCTAGTCCCACCGGTAGTAAAAGTAGGGCCGCCTCCTTCTCTTTACGACGATCAGGCTCCAGATCCAGTACGCGATGAGCACGTAGAGAATGGTGATCGCCGGCCCGAACCAGTCGTGGAACGTCAGCATGCTCGCCGCTCCCCAGTAGTGACCGATTATAAGAACCAGCATCAGTCTCAGCAGGTTGCCGATGTACACGAGACCGACGGCGAGGACAGCTGCAGCGATGTTTCTCCCAACCGGCACGGTCGGAGTGAGAAGAAAGAGAAACAGCAGGATGATCGCGGAGCCGAGCGAAGAGCAGCTCAGCGTCACCGCTCCGATGACGGGATGAAGCCACACCGTGTTCCTCCAACAGTAGGCGGTCAGGCCCATTCTGTTGAGGAGCCAGGCCAAGCTTTGTGCCTCTAGATTGAGGTAGCGGTCGAGAAGGCCGAGATAGTGGAAGGCGCCGACGAGCAGCCCCATCCCGACAATCAGCGGAATCGCGAACCTCACGATGAACCTGCGTCTGACGCTCTCCCTCATATCTCTCTCCTCGGGGTCTTCACCCAAATGTACTTTCTTCCAATCAGGGGATAAACCAGCCCGTCGATGAACGCCTTCGTGCAGATGAAGATGGATATGAAGAAGAGCGGGATGAAGAGAATCAGGTAGCCCGGATTGGGCGGCTCCTCCCCCTCGCGCCACTCGGCGATCACCCCGGCTCCTATCTCGAGGAAGGGCCCGAGAAAGAGGAGCGTCCAGAGGAGCCAGGCGAGCGGAACGCTTGTCGGAATGAAAAGACCGAGGGCCCATAGGAAACCCAGAATAAGCCCGACGAACATTACCACCGGGGCGTGGTAGAGAAAGAGAAACAGGAGGAGCTCGATCTTGTCCATCATCCGCAGGTGTCTTGACTTCAGCGTCTCCAGCCAGTAATCGTAGAAGACGTGCTGGTGGCCGAACGCCCACCTGTATCTCTGGCGGATGAACCTCGTGAGCCTGTTGGGGGCTTCCTCAAGGCTCAGGGCCTCCCTGTCGTAAACGACCCGGTAGCCGTCAAGGATGAGCCTCGTCGTTATGTCGGTGTCCTCCGTGACGCTCCGCTCGTTGAACCCCCCGTAGGTCTCGAGGATGGACCTTCTGATCGCACAGTTCGAGCCGCCGAAGGCCGGAAGGCTGTAGAAAGCTTCTCTGCCGTACTCGTTTACCAAGTAGCCCGAGAGGTAGTCTATGTAGACGAGCTTCGTGAGGATATTCTCGTCCCTGTTCATTATCTTGCATCTGCCCATGACCGCCCCGACCTTCGGGTCGGCGAAGTGCATGACCAGCCTCATCACGGCGTTCCTGTCCGGGATGTGGTCCGCATCGTACACGACCACTATCTCGCCGGTGGCCTCCAGCAATCCCCTGTTGAGGGCCGCCGGCTTTCCTGGTGTCTTCCTTCTCTCTTCCTCCGTCCTGCGGATGACCCTGAGGGAGGGATGTTCCTTCCTCAGCCTTTCGAGTATGGCAGGGGTGCTGTCGGTGGAGGCGTCGTCGACGACTATGACCTCACGGAGGTCCTCAGGGTAATTCAGGTTCATCAGGGCTCTCACGAGCCTCTCGATCACCCTGTCCTCGTTGTGCGCGGCGACGAGGATGGTGACCCTAGGCAGCTTGGCCGGCAGGTCCGTGGCCAGCTCGGATGGTCGCCACCTGACCGCGAGGGCGGCCCAGGCGAAGGAGAGGTGCCTGGCGAGGTAGACGCAGTAGAAGGCCACTATCAGGATGCTCAGATTTCTGAGAAAAGCCACAAGGGATCCGGAGATGACACACAGGGTGAGCAGAAGGATGACGGTTATGAGGGCTAGCGTGATCCGTGAACGTTTTCCTTTCTCCGTGTTTTCGAGCTTTTCACGCACTTCCGTACTTTCTCTGTTTGTCTTCAAATCTATAACTTTAGATTCATCACTTTTATACCTTTCCGTCACCTTTTATACTCTCTTCTGCACAAATTTTAATATGAAGAAAGTGAGGAGGGGCGTCGTCGTCGGGGTTTTTGCCGCGAAGGGCGGAGTCGGTAAAACAACCTTCTCGACAAACATAGCCACTTTCCTCGCGAAGAAAAAGAGAGTCCTTCTCATCGATGCGAATGTATCTGTTCCGAACGTCGGAATTCATCTGGGGATTCTGGAGCCCCCGGTCCCCCTGCAGAGCGTGATCGAGGGGGAAGCAGAGCCGGAGAGGGCCGTCATAAAGCTGAATTCTGGTCTCCACGTGATCGCCGGCCGCCTCTCGGTCGAGGAGGTTTCCCGACCAATCAACTGGGAAACCATATTGGCACCCCTCTCCGAAAAATATGAAATAATCATCCTTGACTCTCCCCCGGGCCTCGGAAGCGATGTGGTTTCGATCATGAGGGTTTGTGACGCTGCGATCGTTGTTTCAAATCCAACGGCCCCCGCGCTTGCCGGGGCCCTTCAGACCATCAGGAAGCTGGAAAGGCTGAGGGTTCCGGTCATCTGCGTTGTCATAAACATGGTGATCGGAAAATCCTACGAGATTCCGGTTTCCGAGATAAGAAAAAAGCTGAAGGGTCTCGAGGTCTTCGAGATAGAGGCGGATCATAAGATTCCCGAGAGCATAGCTCACTGCAGACCAGTCGTGGTTTACCGGCCGATGTCATTGATCTCCACCCGCTTCATGGAGATTGCCTCAAAGATTCTGAAGAAAATCAGAGTCTAGCAATCTCAGCCCTCGCCAAGGCTCTCCAGGAACGCTCCGATCTGAGCCGCATCCAGCTTTTTCTCCACGGCGGCGAGAATCTCGTCCGCGGCCGGCGTCCCAAGCTGCCAGAGGTCCACGTACATCTGGGCAAGCGTCACGATTCCATTCCTGCTTCTTTTTCGCAGGTGTTCATCCTCCCTGATGATGAACAGGTTGGGTCTTTTCCCCGCGCTCTCCGGGAACAGGGCCCTCGCCGCCTCCGGCTTACCGTATGCGTAGACCTCATCGTAGGGAGGGGAACTGCCGAATTTTAGCCGGTACCCCGAGTAGCACGTGAAGATGAAATCCGCCGAGAGCCTCGATTCCACCTTCTGCGGAGACTCGTGGCATCGCGTGGAGTAAACGATGTCCTTTCTCAGGTTCCTCCTCGTCGCCCAGTAAAGCAGAATCTTCTTCGGGTTGACGATGTACACACCCTTCGTCAGTATCCGGACGCCCCCGAACTCGCCCAGTCTCGTGACAACCTGGTTGACCAAATCGAGGGAGACCGCGCAGCTCTCGGCTATCTCGGCCTGCGTGGCGAAGTTCTCACCCAGCTCGTACACCCGGTAGAGGATCTCGCGGAGGATCCTCTCGTTCTTCTTCACCAGTTTCATCTCAGTTTTTCACGCTTTTTAGTATTTCGGCAAATTTGCGAAAAACACAAGAGATTTAAAAACTTTTAGGAGGGAAAAATAGAGCAAGATGAGTCTGCTGGATGTGTTCAGAAGAAACGATGAGAGAAGGCAGGAACTGCGGAGGCTAGTGAAGCTGGCGAGAGAGGAGGAACTCAGGATATCCCGCGAGGAGGCCGCAAAGAACATGCTGGGGAAAATGTTTTCCGGTTACCCCGATCTTGCCGAGACCGGGCCACAATTGAGACCCGCGGCCCTCGGGGAGCCGAAGATCCTTTCGAAAATTAGTTTCGATGATCTTCAAAGTGCAATCTCGAGGTAGTTCACATGATACTCGGAATCACCTCGAGCAAGGGGGGCGTGGGCAAAACGACGCTTACGGCCAACCTCGGCGTGGCCTTGGCCGACATCTCCAGGAAGGATGTTCTTCTGGTCGACGGCGACCTGCGATCCGGCTCCCTCTCCTCATATTTTGGCATGACCCCGGAGAAGGGCCTCCAGGATCTCCTTCTTGACGAGGAGATGTCCCCGGCCGAAGTGATAACCCCCCTCGGCGGAAACCTCTGGATTCTCCCGTCCAGGATTTTCTACTTCGGGGAGGTGAATCTGAAAAACATCGCGAAGATAATCCACAGGGTTGCTCACACATACTGGCTTGGCATCATCGACGTTCCGTCGGCCGGAGCTTACATGCAGACTCCCCT
>CAZZKZ010000163.1:0-1790 GCA_964654915.1 Hadarchaeota archaeon (SeqCode) | reverse complement strand
CGGATCCGGTCTGCTGTGCTACGAGCTGTGGCTCGACAACAGGGAGGACTTCTCCACGGCGTACCAGGAGAACCTCGCTGTCACGAGCTGGACGCCACCGGCAGAGCTGCCGGACAACCTGTACTACTGGAAGGTGAGGGCATGGGACAACGCGGGGAACTTTGCCGATTCGTCGGTCCGGATCTTCAGGGTGGACACTGTACCGCCCGAGGCGCCCGTCCTGATCTCGCCCGCGGACGGGGAGAACACGAACGACAACACCCCGGTGATAAGCTGGCAGACGGTCGATGAGAACTCGCTTCCGGTCCTCTACAGGGTCTGGGTGGACGACGACCCGTCCTTCTCCTCCGTCGACAGGGACTCCGGCTGGGTCTCCTCCACGAGCTGGGAGGTCACCCCCGCCCTGCCGGACGGCGTGTGGTACTGCAGGGTCGCGGCCATGGACAACGCCGGAAACGTCGGCGATAACTCGGAGGTCCGGTTCAGGGTGGACACGGTCGGTCCGCCGCTCCCGACCCCAGTCTGGCCGGAGCACGGGGAGATGGTGACAGACAACACCCCCACGCTCGTCTGGCAGAACGTCTTCGAGAACTCGCTCCCGGTCCTGTACATCGTCCAGGTCGACAACGAGTCGAGCTTCACGCTTCCGCTGGTCCTGACGGTCGAGAATTGGTCGACCTCCGGCTGCTCGTACGTCACCCTGCCCGAGCTCCCGGACAACGTCTACTACTGGAGGGTCAGCGCGAGGGACAACGCCGGCAACATCACATGGGACACGGGTCTCCGGTCCTTCACCATCGACGTCTACTACCCGATCCTGCTCTACCCGCCCGACGACGCGGCGATACCTGACAACACCCCGCGGCTCGAGTGGGAGAACGGTGCGGTCGCCGACAACTGGGAGGTCTGGGTGGACGACAGCCCCGACTTCTCCTCGCCGGTCATCCTAGAGAACACCACTGAGAACTGGTATCAGATAACGACGGAGCTGCCGGAGGGCAACTACTACTGGAGGGTGAGGGCCTGGAAGAACGGGGAGAACCGCAGGTTCTCCGAGGCCTGGAGCTTCAGGGTCTCGCTGATCTTCCCGGTGCTCGTCTACCCAGAGAACGGTCTGAACACGGCGGAGAACAGACCGACGTTCAGGTGGGACAACGTGAGCGTAGCGGATAACTGGGAGGTCTGGGTGGACGACAGCCCCGACTTCTCCTCGCCGGTCGTCCTAGAGAACACGACTGAGAACTGGTATCAGCCGGCCTCGCCCCTAGCCGACGGCCTCTACTACTGGCGGGTCAGGGGATGGAAGGGAGGCTCCTACATGTTTTCGGAGGTTCGCGTCTTCAGGGTTGACACGGTCCCGCCGGCCAAGCCGACCCACAACGGGACCGTGCCCGGATGGATAAGGAACGGCGAGAACACAAGGGACAGCACCCCGGTTCTCGGGGTCTACACGGTGCCGGAGAACTCCTTCCCGGTCGTCTATCACATAGCGGTCAGCGACGACCCATCATTCCCGTACGAGAACTGGTCCAGGGACTTCACCGTAACTGACCCGGGGCTCCCAACCTTCGCGGTTGAACCATCGACCCCGCTGCCGGACGGCGTCTGGTACTGGAGGGTCTACGCTAGGGACAACGCCGGAAACGTGGGCGAGAACTCCGACTACTGGACCTTCAGGGTTGACACTGTACCGCCCGAGGCGCCCGTCCTGATCTCGCCCGCGGACGGGGGGGACCAGAACGCTAACCACCCCAGGCGGAGCGGCGGGGCGGTGGGGGTACTCATGCCAC
>CAZZKZ010000162.1:0-3393 GCA_964654915.1 Hadarchaeota archaeon (SeqCode) | reverse complement strand
GTGTGGCGGGCGCGGGGGTGCTTGCAGCGGCGGCGCCGGTCATACTTCAGGGATTCACGGCGATTTTCCAGGGAAAGGTCGCCACCGCTGGGGTTGCCGCCGTGTCGAAGAGGCCGGAGACTTTCACGGCCAGCATGATGTACACGGTGATGGTCGAGATATACGCCATACTCGGGCTTCTGGCGACCATCCTGATGCTGACGAGCAGGGCGATAATCCCGTAAAAGGGGGAGGTTTGACCGGTGGAAGATGAAAGAATACAGCGCGTAGTGGAGGATATCTTGAGGGAGGGCAGAAGAAAGGCCGACGAGATCGTGGAGAGGGCGAAGAAGGAGGCGGAGATGATCCTGAACAGCGCCAGAATTCGGGCGGAGGAGGAGAAGCAGACGAAAATCCGGGAGGCTGAGAAGAGCGGGAGGGTGCTGAAGGAGAGAACGATCTCCGAGGCCGGGATGAGGGCGAGGATGGATTTTCTGGCCGGGAGAGAGAGGATCGTCGACGGCATCATGGAAAAGGTTCTGAGGAGGTTCGAGGAAATCGGGGAGACCGCGGAGTACAGGGGGTGGCTGTTCGACAGCGCCGTGAGAGCCTGCTCCAGCATCGAGGCCGAGCGGGTCGTCCTGCGGGCAAACGAGCGCGACGCGCGGTTTCTGAAAACAAGGCTCGAGGAAATCGCGAAGAAAAGCGGGAAGAGGGTGGCGATCGGGGAGCCAATTAGGACGGCGGGGGGAGTCAGGGTCGAGTCCGGGGACGGGGCCGTGTCGGTCGATGAGACCATCGAGAGCGTTGTCAGGAGGAACACGGAGAGAATCAGGAAGAGAATAATTGAGCTTATAAGTGAGGAAGGATGAACACCCTGCTCATCCTGCTGGCGGGCGGGGGTCTGGCGTTTCTCGTCTGGTTCGGCAGGTGGGTCAGGAAGGCTATGGCCTACGCCTTCTGCAACGCCACCGTCAGCGCCAGAGAAAGCAAGATTATCTCAGGGACGAGGCTGGCGGAACTCGCGGACGCGCCTGAATTCAAAGCCATCCTGCCGGATCTCGAGGAGAGGGGACTGGGGGTCAGAACGGCAGCGGATGGCGGAATCGACTGGATGGAGACGGAGAGAACCATTCACGAAAGCCTCCGCAGAGAGTTCTCGGAGATCCTCGAGATTGTCCCGGGTGAGGCCAGACCAGTGGTGAGACGGCTGGTTGGCTATCGCGAGATGATCAACCTCAAGATAATTGTGACCGGGCTGCACGAGGGGGCGCCGAGGGACGAGATCGTCTCCCGGCTCGTTCCCTGCCCAACCGAGACCCAGCAGAGGTTCGAGCTGCTGGCCTCGGCCCAGTCGGTCGAGGGGCTCCTCGAGTTCCTGAAAGGGAGCGAGTATCACGGGGTGCTGGCCGGGAAGATGGAAGACTACAAAAGGCTGGGGCTGGGGGTTCTCATCTCGGCAATCGAGAGGTTTTACTACTCGGAGCTGTGGAAGGCCGCCAGGGAAAGCAGGGACCTGCGCGATGTCCTCGGATTCTGGATCGACTCCGTTAACCTCGTCATCGCGATGAGGCTTAAGAAATCCGGGCTGCAGCCATCCGAGATCGAGGGCTACCTGATCCTGCCGGGATACGAGCTGACCCGGGAGATGATCAGGGCATTCATCCTCGGGGAGGACCTGAAATCCTCGGTCCACTCGATAAGGATAACATCTGTTGGGGGTGTCCTGCAGGATCACGTCGGCGAGCTGGAGAGGGGTGGACCCGAGGAGGTTGAAAGGCTGCTGAAGGGCGCCCTGCTGGCGAGGTGCAGGCTGGCGGCAATCAAAAATTTCTTCTCGGCCTGTCCGGTTGTCTCGTATGTCCTGCACAGGGAGGCGGAGGTGGAGAACCTGCGGTCGATACTGCGGATGAAGGCCGCCGGGCTCCCGCCCGAGAACATAAAGAAGATTCTGGTTGCGGGGTGATGGAGCTGGCGTACAGGGTCGGGGTGATAGGGGACTTGGAAACCGTGATCGGATTCGGGCTTGCCGGGGTCGCGGATCTCCACGTCAGGAGAAGCAGGGAGGAGAATCTGGCCGCCCTGAGGAAGATGGTCGAGAGCGGCAGGGTTGGGATAATATTCGTGACCGCGGGGGTCGCCGAGGAGCTGGAGCCGGAGATAGAGAGGCTGAGGGAGAGACCACTTCCGATCATCGTGACAATTCCGGACAGCAGGGGAACCGCCCCGAAGGTCGACGAGCTGGAGAGAATAATAAGGAGGACGCTCGGGGCGAAAATCGTGGTGGGGGAAGAATAGATGGCGATGCCGACTGCCGCGTCGCAGACGAGGATAGACCTTATAAACCTCAGGAAAAAGCTTTCGCTGGCCCAGAGGGGCAAGGATCTCCTTCAGGAGAAGATGGATGCCCTCGCCATCGAGTTCTTCAACATGGCCCGGGGCGTTTCGAGGTTAAGGCGGGAGGCTATGAAGAAGCTCGCCGAGGCCCACGCGTCCCTTTCGGCCTGCCTGGGTCTGAAGGGAACGATCGAGACCATGCAGAGCGTGAGGGAGACCAAGAAGGATTTTGAGATCGAGATCTCGAGCAGAATCGTGATGGGTGTGGAGGTCCCGCAGGTGACCGTGATGGCCGGGGAGAGGTCCGTCGCGGAAAGCGGCTATGGGATCTACACGACCGGACCGATCACGGACAGGGTGGCCGGGGAGTTCAGGGAAGCCCTCCGCCTCTTATGCGAGCTTGCCGGGCTGGAATCCTCTCTCAGGATGATAGCCAGAGAGCTGGAGAGGACTAGGAGAAGGGTCAACGCCCTCGAGCACGTGACGATTCCGGAGACAAAGGTGAAGATAAAGATGATCGAGATGAAGCTCGATGAGATCGAGAGGGATAACTTCGTTAGATTGAAGGGGATGAAGACCCTGAGGGAGAGGCGGGGATGAGGAGGGACATTTTTGAGCTCGAGCTCGAGAGGCTCAACCTCCACCTTCCCAAGAGGAGAATCTCGCTGGGCGAGGCCCTGCGGGCGGAGAGGCCCTGCGTGGTGACCAGAAGCGGGAAAATTCACACCTTCGACAGGAGGGAGCTCGAGATGCTGGTCGGGCTGCTGGAGGGTGACGAGGTTGAGAGGCTGATGCTTCCCATCCTGATAGAGATCAATCCGGCGCTGGGCAGGGGGGCGGCAAGGATTCCCGGGAACCTCGAGGCGAAGGTCGTGGGGAAAATCCTGAAGAAGAGGGAGGGGGAGACAATCATATACAGGCCGGAGATAGCCGAGCTCAGGAGAAAGCTCCCGACCACGACCTGCTACGTCTTTCTCGGTGGTGGAAGATGAGGGAAAAAACGCTCGTCTGGGTCCTCCTTCTCTACCCCGTCTCGATCCTGCTCGTGGCCGCGGGCTTTCTCGCCCTTACCCTCCT
>CAZZKZ010000161.1:0-2010 GCA_964654915.1 Hadarchaeota archaeon (SeqCode) | reverse complement strand
CTGTCACCGGCTGGCGTTTGTCGGACTCCCGTGCCAGATCCGGGGGTTGAGGTTCCTGCAGGACAGATTCCCGGGCGGGGGCTTCCGCAGGGTGAAGCTCGCTGTCGGCCTCTTCTGCAGCGAGGCGTTCCGCTACGAGTTTTTCAGAGACATCGTTGGCCCCGAGCTCGGCGTTCCGTTGAAGAATGTGAAAAAGTTTGATGTGAAGGGGAAGCGGATCATCTGCTTCACTCCGGATGGTGTACGCGAGATTCCTGTGGAGATGGCCAGGCAGTACAGGGCCGATGCCTGTGGGTTCTGCCGCGATTTTTCCGCCAGATACGCGGACATCTCCGTCGGCTCGGCTGGATCGCATGATGGAAGGTCCTCCGTGATCATCAGAAGCTTGAATGGCATGGGGGCCTTCGAGGCCGTCAGGTCCGGGCTGGATGTATCAAACGAGGTTGATGTCGGGAAAATCAAAATTATGGAGTCAAAGAAGCATCTCCGAAATCTTCCGTAGAACCGCCGGCTTATTCTTCCCGATCGGGGAACCGATGACTACTGTTGTGATTCCCAGCTTTCTCACCTCCTCGACCCTGTCGGTGAGCACCTCCGGCGGACCGGTGACGCTGAAGGCCTCTATCATTCTCGGAGTCACGGCCTCGCGCGCCTTCTCTATCCTGCCGGAGGTAATCAGCCTCCTGATCTTCTCGACCTCCTTCTCCCCTATCCCGTGCCTCTGCAGGGAGCTATCCGGTGCCGAGGAGGCTATGAACGAGACAACGCCCCTGACCAGCCTGCTGGCCGTTTCCCTGTCCCTGTCAAGGGAGACGGCCATGTAGGCCACCAGATCGAAGTCACCCCTCCTCCTCCCGATGAAGCCGGCGGCCTCCCTTATGTCGTCGGTATGGGATGCGTTTATTAGCGCTCCATCGGCCAGTCTCCCGGCCAGCCTCAGCATCTTCTCTCTTCTTCCGCCGATGTATATCGGAATCCGTCCACCGGGATCAAACCTGAGCTTTGCACCGTGGCAGGAGAAAATCTCGCCGCTGAATGTGACGGATCTCCCAGAGAGGAGTCCCCTGATTATCCTGACGGCCTCCTCAACCGCCTTGACCGGTCTCTCCTGCTTCAGGCCCACCGTCTGAAGGAAAAGCGGGTCCCCCGCAGATATCCCGAGGTTGGCCCTGCCCTTGGAAACCTCGTTTATCGTTGCCACCGCCGTTGCGGTAACGGCGGGATGAACCGTGTAGGGGTTGGTGACGCCTGGACCCAGCCTCACGCTGGAAGTGACCATCGCCAGCCTCGTGAGAACAACGTACACCTGACGGTTGTGATAGTGATCGCAGACCCATATCTGGCTGAAGCGGAGGCGCTCGACGAGCCTGGCAAGAGCAACCATCCTGTCCATTTCCATGTACGGAACAAACTCAACCCCCAGCCTCATCACTTCCCTTTAAACCCTGCTCCCTAAAAATACTCTGAGAGGCATGGAGCTCTTCCCGCTGCGGAATTTCCCGGTGGTGAAAAAGGGGGACAGCGTTCCCGAGCTCATCGTCAGGACTGCGGAGAAGAGCGGCGTTCGGCTGAGGGACGGAGATATCTTGGTCGTCTGTCAGAGCATCATCTCGAAGAGTGAGGGCAGGGTGGTTGATCTAAAAACCGTGAAGCCGGGCGAGCTGAGCCGCAGGCTGGCCAGAAGGCTCGGGAAAGATCCGCGGGAGGTTGAGATGATACTGTCCGAATCGGCGGAGATCGTCAGGCTTGCCCACGTCATAATCTCCAGAACCAGGCACGGGTTTGTCTGCGCGAACGCCGGAGTGGACAGGTCGAACGCTCCGCCGGGCTGCGTGACGCTCCTGCCGGACGATCCCGACCGGTCGGCCGAGGGGATAAGGAGATTTGTTAGGAGGAGACTTGGAGTCGACGTCGGCGTCATAATAACGGACACGCAGGGCAGGCCTTTCCGACTCGGAGGCATTGGAGTCGCGGTGGGTGTCTCTGGGGTGAAGCCGCTTCCCGGCCTCC
>CAZZKZ010000160.1:0-3525 GCA_964654915.1 Hadarchaeota archaeon (SeqCode) | reverse complement strand
GCGTCGCGGGCGGGGAGACCGGGGGGGGCGGGTGCCAGGGGGGGGGGGGGGCCGACGGCTGCGTGGTGCCCCGGGAGGTGGATAGAAGGAGGCTGTCCGGCTGCAGGGTCTTCCACTTCGGCAGCATATCCATGATAGCCGAGCCGTCGAGGAGCGCGACCCTGAGGGCCGTCGAGATCGCCAGAAAGAGCGGGGCGATAATCTCCTTCGACCCAAACCTCAGGCTCAACCTCTGGGATGACGAGGCCAAGGCTAGAAGGATGATAGCGAGGGGGCTCAGGATAGCGGACGTGGTCAAGATAAACGACGAGGAGCTCCGCTTCATGTTCGGGGACGGGTTAGACGATGGTGTGGACAGGATTCTGAGACACGCGGAGAGGGTTTTCGTCACGCTGGGGCCGAAGGGGTGCTACTACGCGGACAGGGTGCAGCGAGGATATCTGGACGTTCCGGAGGTCGAGGTCGTCGACAGGACCGGCGCGGGCGACGGCTTCATGGGGGGCGTCATCTTCGGGGTTCTCAAAGGGTGGGACACTAGGAGAACCGCGGCCTTCGCGAACTGCGTCGGGAGCCTGGTCGTGATGAGGGTTGGGGCCATGCCCTCTATGCCGACGATCGACGAGGTCGTCCGCTTCGCGCGGGGGAGGGGAATTGAGATCTAGGGGCCCCGTCTGTTTTTCTTTATAAACCACCAACTGCGGAAACTCCGCGGATGTTCGGAGCCGGCGCCGTCTGCGATGTCGGGATACTTTCATCCTGTCAGGCCTTCCAGGGGGTGCGGGGGCTCGACGGCAACCTCTTCATACCCTCAACCACCTACTCGTGGCTTGTCAGGGACAGGCTCATTCAGGTGAGAAGACACATCGTGAAGTACACCTTCGTCAGCCAGCTCATCCGCGACGGCCTTCTGTTTGCGGTCTACCTTCCCGAGATCCTCGACGAGCTGGCCAGAAGGCTGCTCTTCCTCGGGGAGAGGGAGATCCCGCTGACCGACCTCAGGGCGATCCTGCTGGCCGCCCACCTCGGCTTCCCCGTGGTCTGCGCGGACGACGGGATCTCCAGGGAAATCGCGGAGGAGCTGGGCGGGAAGCTCATCCTGAGGGAATGCCTGGACGGTGAGAGCTACCCTCTCAGGAGGGCAACCCGCGACTACAGGAGCGTGAGGGCCGGGAGGATGACGGGGGAGATGAGCGAGGCGGAGGGCGGCGGGATGACCCTGAGCTTCTTTCATGTCGACCTCTCGCCCGTGATCGACGAGTATGTTGAGGAGCGCGTGCTCTCTCCAGAGTCCATCCTCAGGCTGGACGACTGTTCGATCGTTTCCGTGCTCCAGCTCCCGGGTCGTGTGGAGAGCTCGTAGAGCCTTGCGGCATCCTCGAACGAGCTCTCGAACCTGTCCGAGGTGAGACTCCTCCTGACCCTGACAAAGACCGGGAAGTTCACTGCCTCGCCGACCACCAGCGCCTCGCCCACCGCAAGGCTTGATATCGCATCAGCCATCTCTCCGGTCACCATCTCCGAGGACTTTTTGATGTGCTCGAGGTCATACGGGTTTGTTATCCTGAGGATTATGTTTGTGTTCGTCTGCGAGAGCAGGGTCGCCGACAGCCTGACCGGCCTCTGAGAGATGACGACCAGGGACATGAAGAACTTCCTGCCCTCCCTGGCAATCGTCTCCAGGATGTGCTTGGAGATCGCCGACTCGGTGGGGGCAAAGGTGTGGGCCTCCTCGATCACCAGGACGGTCGGCGGAATCAGGCCCCTCCTCCTGAGCAGAAAGAGCCTGTCCGCGATGTAGGCCAGCAGGATCTGCTTCTTCGTCAGGCTCGTTATCCGCCCCATGTCAACGACGACGGCCCTCCCCGGGGCAACCACATCCTCCCATCTTGGCCAGCCATCCCTCCCGAAAACGCCCAGGGCCTGAAGGTCGAACAGCCACCCCTCCAGCGCTGCCCTGAGGTTCCTGTTCACCCTCTCGCTCTCCCTCAGCCGCTCTATCACCTCCTCTATGCCGAATGCTCTTGACTGAGACCTAAGCTCGGCGAGAATCTGGGACAGATCCCTGGCCTGGCTTCCGCTCATCTCCGGCAGAAACTCCTTGAAATGCCATATCGTCATCTCGGAGACGGCTATCCGAACGCTCTCTGCCCTGATCACCTTCACCTGATCCCTGAAGGCCGACGCCATGCCTGAATACTCCCCGTGCACATCGAAGATCACGACCGCGGGTCTCCCGCTGTCCCTCCTGAGGAGCTCCTCGACCAGGACCCTCGCGCAGTTGCTCTTCCCCGCCCCAGACATGGCCAGGATGGCGAGATGCTTCTGGAGGAGTCTGGTCGGGTTGAGCCTGACACTGCACCCCTGCTCCTCGATCGTCCCTATCTCCAGTCCTTCCCCGTCGAGCCCGAGGACCGACCCCAGCTCATCCTCGGAAAGTTCGTGGACAGTCTGGCCCGGCGAGGGAGGGAGAACGGGTCTATGCACGGTCCCGTTTCTCCACGTCCCTATCACCCTCACGCTCGCGACCGAGTACTCCCACATCTTGGTCGGGAAGGCCGCGCTCAGGCCCCCGCCCCGCTCGTACTCCCACACAGCATCCGTCCTCTCGAAGTACCTGTTGGTCCTGATGATGTCCGTCACATAACCGAAAAGCCAGTCGCCATCGGCCTCCACCTTCACGAACCTGTTCAGCCCAACCCTCACTCCGCTCCTCACGACGAACGAAAACCTGAAGGGGGAGGGTCCATCCTGTGTGGCTATCACCGTCCCAAGCTCCAGCGCGATCACCTCAGAGTGGCCTCCTGTCCCGCCTCGTCAGAAAACCGAGGCCCAGCCTGTCGACTATCCTGTCCTGAATCCAGTCGGCCTCCTCCCTCAGCCTTGCCCTGAGGTCAGCCTCGACAAGAACCGGCGGGATCGACGTGCCCAGACCGAACGACGAAAGAAAGCCAACCAGCGAGGAGATTCTGTCCGCCTCTTCCTCCGGCGAACCCGCGGTCGATAGAAACTCCACGCGGAACGGGTAATCGAACTCCGAGACGCGCATGTAAAAGGCGTAGACCCTGCCGCCCCAGCCTTTCAGGTCAGGGCGCGGGGGAGACTCCTCCGCGTACGGGAATGCGACCGTGCGCCAGCCCTTGGGCAGGATGGCGTCCAGAATTGCCGTGTCCCTGCTGCCCAGGAGAAACCTTCTCCCCTCCCCGTCGAGATTCAGCCTCTCCGAGATAATCTCGCAGAATCTCCTTCCCCTGCTGTCCTTCACAAAACCAGCGAGCACGGTCCGACCACCATCAACCTCCTCGTAGAGACCAACATACGCGTCCATCAGCTCGTCGTACAGGGATGAACACTCCGGGCTATCCGAAAATCTTTCGACGTACTGCGGGACAACGGAGCCATCGAGAAGAACCAGGTCGGCCATCCCCCCGCGGACCACGCCCGCGGCGCAGGAAACCTCCAGCATCTGCCGCCTCATTCCGGCCAGGGTCCCGACCCTGGCCGAGTCCAACGGCTCCTTCAGCAGGA
>CAZZKZ010000159.1:0-4155 GCA_964654915.1 Hadarchaeota archaeon (SeqCode) | reverse complement strand
GAAGGTTCTGGAGGTCGGCACGGGTTCTGGCTACAACGCGGCCCTGCTGGCCGAGGTCGTTGGAAGGAGGGGGGTCGTCGTCTCGATCGAGAGGATACCCGAGCTCGCGGAGTTCGCCAGAAACAACCTGGGGCGGACGGGCTACCGCAGGGTCAGGGTCATCGTCGGAGACGGGACGCTCGGCCATCCGGAGGGTGCCCCCTGGGACAGGATACTCGTCACCGCATGCGCGCCGGAGATCCCCCGGCCGCTGGT
This sequence comes from Hadarchaeota archaeon (SeqCode), assembly GCA_964654915.1. Lineage (GTDB taxonomy): Archaea > Hadarchaeota > Hadarchaeia > Hadarchaeales > Hadarchaeaceae > JAVZGN01. The sequence goes on along the minus strand of CAZZKZ010000159.1, from coordinate 3,900 downwards.
AGATCAGCTGACCGAGGGCGGAAAGATCGGGCTTCCGCTCGGCAGCCACGAGATGATGCAGGTCTGGACGGTTGCGGAAAAGACTCCGGGCGGGATAAGGAGGGAGGAGCACGGCGGCTGCGCGTTCGTCCCCCTGATCGGCGCCCACGGCTGGAAGGAGCGTCTATGAGAACCAGCGCTCCAGAGATGCCTGCGAGGACCTGGATCTTCCCTTCATTATTTTCTCTATCCCCGTCTGGACGCGGTCGGGAGAGAAGTCGTGCTCCCCGCAGAGGAATTTGATGATCCCGTCCGGGTCCGGATCCCTCTCCTCTATCCGGTAGTCATCGGTGACCTCTGGCCTCAGGAAGATCTCCGCGACCTCGAAAGGATCCACCTCAAACTTGTCGTTCATTTCCTTCAGAAGCCTCTCCAGCGAGCCATATTGCTTGACCAGGGCCAGGGCCTTCTTCGGTCCTATCCCCTTCACTCCCTCGTTGTAGTCCGTCCCGACCAAGATTCCTATCCCAACGAGCATCTCCCGGGTTATCTGCAGGGTCCTCAGGGTCATTTCGAGCTCGACGAGCTCGGGTTTGACATCCACGTAGACGTCCTTGCCGGGCAGCTTCCGCCTCCCGGTTATGGCGAGGTTCCTGACTAGCCTGGGGGCCCCGAATAGGAGGCTGTCGTAGTCTTGGCTCCCCACGGCCCAGGCATCCCCGTTCTGAACAATCCTGGCCGCCTGGGCCTCCCCCTCAGCCGGAGCCTGAACCCACGGCACCCCCATGTGGCCCAGAAGGGTCTTGGCCTGCCTGACCATCTCCTCGTCGACCCTGCCGGCCCTCTGGGCGAACTTTCTGGCCTCCTCTATTCTCCCCTCCTCCAGGGCCCTCCTCCACTCGGCCTCGGCCTCCATCCTCGCGATTTTCCTTTCCTCGACGGTCCTCAGCTTGAGTACGGGAGGCCTGCCGTCGAAGACGTAGATCGGCCTTATCCCGATTTCGATGAAATTCGCCGTGCGGTAGAAGAGACCGGAGAGGTGGGAGGTTATCCTCCCCTTCGAGTCCCTCAGAAGCTCACCGTCCCTCTGCCTGATGATGGAAAGGAACTGGTAGAGGAAGTTCATGGCATCGATTGCTACAGTCCTTCCCCTCAGGCTATCCAGCTGGATTTCCTCGGCCGGGGTGATGTCCCCTATCTGAACTCCCATTCAATCCCAGACAAACTCGGTCCGCGCCTGCTTTTTAGTCTGACTGAGATACCCCTCTTTTGCCCGGGAGCCTCCTGATGACGGTTATCGGGATTGCTCCGTGCTCGAACTCGTAGAGCGCTATCTCCACCGGGTCCGTCACCCCAGGAGGGGGATTCACAAGGATGGGAGCACCCAGGGAAATCTGGAGGGCCCGCGCCCCGATTATCCTCGCTTTTTCATATCTCGCGTATTCTTTCGGAAAAATGCAAAGACCCCCTTTCAGAACTCGGGACCGGATGTCTTTTTCTCCCCCTCTTTCTCCTTCTCGAGCTTCACGGCCGCGATCACATCGTCGATCCTCAGAATCATCTCCGAGACCTCTGTGGCCGACTTTATGGCCTGGAACTTTACCCTCAGGGGCTCAACGACCCCCACATCCAGCATGTTTTCTATCTGCCCGGTGAAGACGTTCACGCCCATGACATCGCCGCCCGGCTTCTCGTGCGCAGAGCGCAGTTTGACGAGTATGTCTATCGGGTCGAGCCCGGCGTTTTCGGCGAGGGTCTTGGGAACGATCTCGAGCGAGTCCGCGAAGGCGTTTATGGCTATCGCCTCCCTGCCGCCCACCGTGTCCGCAAACTTCCTCAGCTCCTTTGCGACCTCGATCTCCGGGGCGCCGCCGCCGGCCACGACCTTCCCGTCCTCTATCGCCGCGGAGATCACGGACAGAGCGTCGTGGACGGCCCTCTCGATCTCGTCAACCACGTGCTCCGTGCCTCCCCTGACCAGTATGCTGACGGATCTCGGGTTCTTGCACCCCTCGACGAAAACCATGTCCTCTCCGGCTATCTTCCTCTCCTCGACAAGCTCGGCCTCCCCAAGGTCGGCCGGGCTCAGGTCCTTTATGTTCGTCACGATCTTGCCTCCGGTCGCCCTAGCCAGCTTCTCCATGTCCGACTCCTTCACCCTTCTCACGGCCAGTATGCCGGCCTTCGCGAGGTAGTGCTGCGCGACGTCGTCTATCCCCTTCTGGCAGAAGACGACGTTGGCCCCGACCGACTTTATCCTGTCGACCATGTCCTTCAGCATGCGCCTCTCCTCCTCCATGAAGCTCTTCAGCTGCTCGGGCGACGTGATGTTTATCTTCGCGTCGGTCTCCGTCTCCTTGACCTCCAGCGCGAGGTTGAGCAGCGCGATCTTCGCCTTCACAACCTTCTTCGGCATGCCCGGGTGGACGACCTCCTTGTCGAGGACGACCCCGTTTATGAGCTGGGAGTCGGCCGAGCTGCCTCCGGTCTTTTTCTCGACCTTTATGTTGTCGATGTCGGCCTCCAGCTTGCCGTCGACCTCCTCGACTATCTGCTTGACCGCCTTCACGCAGAGGTCGGCCAGCCTGTCACCCCTCGCCTCGCTCCCCTTGCTGCTGAGGGCAGTGAGCGCTATCCTCTTCAGCGTCCTTTCATCATCCTTCGAAACGGGTCTGGCGATCCTTTCCAGGACTTTGTAGGCCTGCTCTGCGGCCTTCCTGTATCCGGAGATGATGACGCTCGGGTGGAAGTCCTGGTCGAGCAGCTCCTCGGCTCTCTTGAGCAGCTCGCCGGCCAGGATAACCACGGTCGTCGTCCCGTCCCCGACCTCGTTTTCCTGCGCCTTCGAGGCCTCAACCATCATCTTGGCGGCCGGGTGCTCGACATCCATCTCGTCCAGAATCGTGACCCCGTCGTTCGTGATCGTGACGTCGCCGAGGTTGTCGACAAGCATCTTGTCCATTCCCCTCGGCCCGAGCGTGGTCCTTACGGCCTCGGCTATAACCCTGGCCGCCATTATGTTCATCCTCTGGGCATCCCTGCCTATGTACCTCTGAACCTTCTCGGGCAGGATCAGTATCGGAGTCCCGGCCAACTGGCTCGCCATTCACCCACACCTCCTCATCAAATTACCATTTTGGAAAGAGAAGCCTGACGCTTTAAAAGCTTTACGCTTGACCCGTTGGGAAATCTCAGGCGTAGGAAAGGGCAATCGAGGCAACGACGGCCAGGCCGATCGATACGGCCAGCAGCTTCATCATCTGGCTTCTCACCTCCTCCGAAGGTCTGACTAGCCTTCCCCTCAGCCTCTCCAGGGTCTTCACGGAGTGGAAGGCGCCGAGCTGGCCGGCCCAGAGGCAGAGCGGGACGTTGCAGCCCAGGATCATCAGGTAGTAGAAGATCACCCAGGCCTGCCCCTGCTGGAACGAGAGCAGGTTGATGCCCCCTGCCGCGGCCTCCAGCTCGCGGAGGACGGCGGCATCCCACGCCCCGCGGAAGAAGGTGAAGAAAACGCCGCCGCCGAAGAACAGCTGGGTCAGAACGAAGGACGCCACCACGCTCAGCGGGAAGTATATCAGCGGCTTCCAGGCGGCGCTCGGCTCGGCCAGCGGCGGGCCGATGGTTTGCCCGACCTCGGTGAAAAATCCCGGCAGCCTCCCCCACCTCGACAGGACGAACCCAGCCACCCAGCAGGAGATCACGGCCAGCCACAGGAGCTGCCTGAGGATTTCGTCTCTCATGCCCCCGCCCCTGAGATTTGAGACTAGTGGAATATAGGGGCGCACGGTGCCGCTGCTTCCGGAGTCCCGCGACGGTAGATTTTTGTCCTGGTGTGCTCTTCCGTGAAATTGCGGGGCGGCCGCAGCTGAGCCTGGGCACCGCCGCCGCGTCCGACGCGCGCGGCGGTGGGTGGTAACCGTC
>CAZZKZ010000158.1:0-6848 GCA_964654915.1 Hadarchaeota archaeon (SeqCode) | reverse complement strand
GCTGATGGAAATGTAGTACAGAACCGGCAGAGAGTTCTCGGAGACCGCCGCCCCGCTGAGGGTTGGAGTAGTGAGGTTCGTGTTGAGACCGTTGGGCGGGGACAGGAGTGCCGGCTTGGCGGGAGGAACCGTGTCGATTCTGAATTTCCTGACGGCAGACCACGACCCGGTGTTCCCCGCGTTATCCACGGCGCGGACGCGCCAGTAGTATAGACCGTCGGGGAGGGCAGGCAGCGTGACACTCGAGGTCCCGGAGGTATTCCAGTTCTCCACGGTTCCCGTCCAGACGAGCGGCGAGCTGAAGGTGTTTTCGTTGTCAACCTCTATTATGTACGCGACCGGTGGAGAGTTCTCGTCCACGTTCTGCCAGACCAGCGTCGGGGTGTTATCGTTTGTGTTCTCCCAATCGGCGGGGGAGACGAGGACCGGAGCAGCTGGCGGAACGTTGTCCACCTTCACGCTCCAGACGTCAGACCACGGCCCCTCGTTCCCCGCGTTGTCCATTGCCTTCACCTTCCAGTACCAGGTGCCGTTCGGGATGTCAGGTACGGTTACGCTCGTGTTTTCCAGCCACATGCCGCCATTCTCGTACGGGAACGCGGAGTTGTCGCTGATGGAAATGTAGTACAGAACCGGCAGAGAGTTCTCGGAGACCGCCGACCAGCTGAGGGTTAGAGTAGTGAGGTTCGTGTTGAGACCGTTGGGCGGGGACAGGAGTGCCGGCTTGGCGGGAGGAACGGTGTCGATCCTGAACGTCCAGTAGTCGGAGTTCTCGCCGACGTTCCAGGCGTTGTCCGTCGCATAGACCCTCCAGTAGTATACACCGTCCGGCAGCGGGGTCAACGGCCCAACCCCGAAGGTTGGAAGCCCCGGGTCCGTGACGGTGTAGTTTGTGGACCAGTTCTCGTGCGGGAAGGACGGATCGTCGCTGATCGCCACGTGATAGACGACCGGGAAGGAGTTCTCCGTCACCGTGTAGACCCCGAGAACCGGGGTGTTGTCGTTCGTGTTCTCCCCGTCCTTTATCCATCCGGGCACTGTCCCGTTGTGAGTCGGCTTGGCCGGCGGGACCGTGTCAACCCTGAAGGTTCTATTCTCGCTGGACCATGTGTAGCCGTCCGCATTCTCCGCTCTCACCCTCCAGTAGTAGACACCATCAGCCAGAGCATTTTCATCCGGAAGCGTGAAACTTGTTGTATTCCCGAGATTATCGTTCTCGTACACGGGTGAGGAAAAATCTGGGTCGTCATCTATCCATATTCCGTAGTTGTCAGCCCCGGCGGCAGCCTCCCACACGAATGTCGGAGTGTTGTCACTCAGGTTTTCACAGTTTTCGGGGGAAATCAAACTAAACTCTCCCGGCTGCGCCGTAGAGCCCACCACAACCAATAGAACGATTGCGGAAATCACACCAAACAGAATTGCTGCTGTCCCGTACGATTTTTCTCCCATTCAGCCCCCAAACCTTCATTGTTTCCACTATTTAAAAGGCTTCTCGTTTTCTTTTTCAATCATTCCGAGACCCCCCGCAACCGGTTTAAACAATACGGCGGAGTCACATGGCGGTAGCCTCAAGTCAGCCGGAGAGGGGTTATGAGGACAAAAGTCCTGTTCGGCAGCGTCCGGGAGAATCTGTCCGGGCTCGGGCTGCGCGGGCGCGGCCTCCTGTGCTGCAGGAGGAGCCTCGGCCAGGAAATCACCGGCCAGCTTGACCTCTACAGGCTCGCGATCTCCCCTGAGCCAACCCTGGAGGACATCAGGAGCCACTGGCAGAGGATAAAAGGCGAGGAGTTCGACTACGTCATCGCGATCGGCGGCGGAAGCGTTCTCGACACGGCCAAGATTCTCGCTGCCCTGATGACGAACGGCGGGGACCCAGCCGACTTCATCGGAGAGGAGAGGATAGCCAGAGACATGAAAACCCTCGTGGCCGTCCCGACAACCCACGGCTCCGGCAGCGAGGTCACGAAGTACGCCGTGGTGAAGCTCCCAGACGCGAAACACTCCGTGGTTTCCGAAAAAATCTGCCCCCACTTCGCGATAATCGACGTTGACCTGGTCATGGGCCTGCCCAGGGATCTCACCCTCTACACCTCAATCGACGCCCTCTGCCACAGCGTCGAGTCCTACCTGACCAGATTCTCCAACCCGCTGGTCGACGTCGTGTGCGAGGCGGGAATCAGGAGCTTCTTCGAGGGACTGGACGGAGCGATGGAGGACAGGAGGGACGGAAGGGAGAGGATGATGCTCTGCTCCCTCCTCGGCGGGATAGCTATAACCTGGGGCCAGGCCTACCTCGTCCACGCCCTCAGCCACGTCCTCGGCGCCCGCCTCAACGTCCCGCACGGGATGGCAAACGCCGTCTTTCTCCCGGGCTTCCTCAGGTTCTTCCGCAACCACCCGAAGGTCGGGAGGCTGAGTGGCATCCTCGGCTTCGACCCGCTCGAGAGGCTCGGGGAGATCTACGACCGCTACGGGGCTAGGAAGTTATCCGACCTCGTTAGCGAGCGGGAGGCCGCAGAGATCGCCAGGGCCGCACTCCCCAACAGGAGGCTCATGCGGGCGGGCGAGAGGGAGACGACGCTTGACGATCTCTTGGAGATCGTCAGGCTGAGCCTTCAGGCCTGACCCCTACCTGCTCAGGTAGCGCATGGCCAGCAGGATGCCGATCGCCGAGAGAACCGCCGCGAAGGTTCCCAGGTAGGCGAAGTCTACCGCGAGAGCGTGGTAGTCTGTCGTCCAGACCGTGAGCTGCCTGCACGCGTCCGTCAGGTAGGTGACCGGGTTCACCCTCGCGATTGCTTTTATCCAGTCGGGCATCATCGACGTCGGGAAGAACACATTGCTCGCGAACATAAGCGGGAGGTTGATGAGATTCACAAAAGCCATGGGTGCCTCAATCTTGGTGGCCCTCAGCGTGATCGTGAGGAAGATGAACGATATCCCGACGCAGAACAGGAATATTGCCCCGTAAACAAGGAGCACATTGACGGGCGAGAAGGATGGAGAGAGCCGCAACCCCAAGAAAAGCGCGATGGTGAAGATGACGGTCGCCTGGAAAATGCTCCTGATCGCCGAGTTCAGGACCTTCGACAGAACGATGGCTCCTCTGGGCACGGGTGTGCTGAGGACCTTGTTCAGGAAGCCCAGCCTTCTGTCCCAGACGATCGACATCCCGGTGAACATCGTCGTGAACATGGCCGTGAACGAGATCATCCCGATTGCCATGTACGAGAAGTAGTCGGAGGTCCCGAAGGCGGTTCCCATAACGCTTTCTGCCATCCCGGGCGGGAGCCCGGAGAGCAGCCCCCCTATGTTCATCGACTTCCCGAAAAAGGCCATCCAGACGAATGGCTGAACCACCGTGACCAGCAGGAGCACGGGATCCTTCAGCCACTTTTTGATCTCCCTCACGGTCAGGGCCCACAGCCCGCGAAGCCAGCTCATCCCCTCGCCCTCCTGAGGGTGATCATATGTCTCCTGAAGTTCTCCGGCGACTCCGCCGAGTCCCGCAAGGATCTCCCCGTGTAGCTCAGGTAGACGTCGTTCAGGGTCGGCTCCGTGAGGGAGACCTTCGTCACGGTGAAGCCCGCCGCCCTCAGCCTCTCCAGTATAACCGGCAGGGTCGACCTCCCGAGCTCCGTCTTTATCCAGTAGCCCCCGTTCTCCCTCCTCACCTCCCTCACGTTCTCAACGCCCCTGATGACGTCCGTGGCGTCACCGTCCTCCCGAACCTTCAGGGTTATGATGTCCCCGCCCAGACTCTTCTTCAGATCCCCTGGATTCCCCATGGAGACTATCCTCCCGCGGTCGATGATCGCTATCCTGTCGCACAGCATGTCCGCCTCCTCGAGGTAGTGCGTGGTCAGGAAAAGCGTCATCCCGTACTCCTCCTTCAGCCTCCTTATGTACTCCCAGATGGTGACCCTCGTCTGAACGTCGAGGCCGAGCGTCGGCTCGTCCAAGAAGAGCACCCGGGGCCTGTTGATGAGCCCGCACGCGAGCTCCAGCCTCCTCCTCATCCCGCCCGAGTACGTCTCGACCCTCTTGTCCCTGAACTTCGAGAGCTCGACCAGCTCCAGCAGCTCCTCCGCCCTTCTCCTCGCCTCGTCCCTCGGTATGCCGTAGAGGTCGGCGCAGAGCATTACATTCTCGTATCCGGTCAGATCCTCGTCCGCCGTGTACTCCTGCGGTACTACCCCTATCACCTTTCTGACCATGTCCGCCTGCCTCACGATGTCGTAGCCGAGTATGCTGGCCCTGCCCTCCGTCGGTCTGATGACGGTCGTGAGCATGTTGATTGTCGTGGTCTTGCCGGCCCCGTTCGGCCCGAGGAATCCGAAGATCTCACCCTCCTTCACAGTGAAGCTGATGTGGTCGACGGCCACGAGGCCGTTGAAGACCCTCGTCAAGCCCTCGGCGATCACAACATCCGTCATTTCCGGTCCTCCCCCTCCATCTGTCTTGCCGCCCTTTCCAGAATCCCGAGCACCCTCTCGATTTCCTTCTCCCTTCCGCTCTCCACGGCCTCCCGGATGGAGGTCATCATCCGCCTCATGACCGCCCTGAGCCTCCAGCAGACCTCCGGCGGTATCTCGTGCGCCATGAGCAGGAAGGGCGGAGGAAGCGGCATCTCCCCCTCCAGAATCTCCGACCTGATGGTTCTCAGGCTGTCCAGCAATCTCCTTCCCTTTGCCGTGGCGGTGTAGCGCTTTTCGCCCTCTCCCCTGCCGCCCCCCTTTATGTATCCTCCCTCCTCGAGTCTCGTCAGAATGGGGTAGACGGATCCGGGTCCAGGCCTCCAGCCGGTCATCCTCTCCACCTCGTCCATTATCTCCGCCCCGCTCATCTGCCTCCTCGCGAGCAGGCCCAGGATCTGTACCTTGAGGAAGCCCTTGGGCATCACGGCCACATGTCTCTTCCACGGTCCTGCACGGTTCCTCAAGGATATCAACGTTGATATCAAACATGATATTTATAACCCTTTCCTTCAGCGGTCCAGCCAATCCGGTGGAGGTGCGGCCGGCGGGATTCGAACCCGCGTCGTGGGCTTGGAGGGCCCAAGTCCTGACCAGGCTAGACCACGGCCGCCCAAAATAACATATCCTGATCCCACAAAAATTTAATACAGCAGGGCACGGAGATGGAAGCGGGTGAACTGGATGGAGCCGTGGGATGAGAACTGGTTCTGGTCGAGGTCCTTCAGACGCTTCATGAGGGACATCGACAGAATGTTCGAGAACATGTTCAGGGAGATGTCCGCCAGAATACCCAAGGAGCTGTTCAGGGAGAGGGAGCTCCCGGACGGCACGAAGGTCAGAACGCTTGGCCCGATCATCTACGGCTACTCGGTGACGGTCGGTCCCGACGGCGTCCCGAAGATAAGGACATTCGGGAACGTCAGGCCGGAGTACCCCCTCCCGGTCCCCACCGAGGTCAGGGAGCCGATCGTCGACGTCGTCACGACACCGAGCCTCATCCGCGTCACGGTCGAGCTCCCCGGTGTCAAGAAGGACGACATAGAGCTGTACGCGACGGAAACGAAGCTGACAATATCAGTCGACACCCCGGAAAGGAAATACCACAGGGAGATCGAGCTCCCGGCCAGGGTGGATCCGAAGAGTGCCGAGGCGACATATTCGGACGGCGTCCTCGAGGTCACGCTCAGACGGGTCGAGGAGGAGAGGAAGGGCGAGAGGATTCAGGTCAAGTGATTCCGGAGAGAACCTCGATCATGGCCCTCGACCGGAGGTCATCCCTCCCGCGCAGGTAGGAGAGAAACCTCTCCACGGCCCTCTCCTCCCTCTGGATGAGGAGTCGCCGGTATGAAATGTTCGCGAGGAAGAGCCCGTCGGGCGGGGCCGGCCTGAAGGACCTCGTGGCGTTTCCCTCCAGAGCCCCGCGCGCGGACTCTAGGTCGATCCTCCCGGTCCCGACCTCCAGCAGGGCCTCGACCATGCGCCTGACCTGCTGCCTGAGGAAGGCCGGGGCCACAAAGTCAAAGGTCAGATGGTCGTTTGATCGGATGCTGGCCATGAAGCCCCTGCCGCCGGTCGTCTTCCCCGGCTCCCTCGCGCAGAAGAAGCGGAAGTCGTGCTCCCCCTCCATCATCTCGGCCGCCCTCCTGGCCAGCTCCAGGTCAAACCCCTCCGGCCTCCAGCACACGTACCGGTAGTGCTTCGAGATGACGTCCCTCCTCGGGTTGAAGTCCCTGTCGGCGGCCGCGGCCCCCAGAACGGCAACATCCTCGGGTAACTTGGAGTTTATCCCGCCGACATCCGGGGCCTCCGAAAGATCGAGGGCGACAACCTGCGCGAGCGCGCTCACCCCCCTGTCCGTCCTCGCGGCCACCTGATGCCTGCAGGCCCTGAGGCTCTCCAGTAGCCCGCACTCCCGCAGCGACCGCAGCAGAACCTCCTCGACCGTCGGCAGCCCGGGCTGCCTGACAAACCCGTAGTACCTCCCCCCATCGTAGGCCACCATCAGCGCGTACCTCATTCCTCCTCCACCTCAGGCGGCCAGCCTCACGAGGTTGTATGAAATATGCGCGAGAGTGCTGCCGGCCAGCCCGGTCTTGAGATAGCAGATCCCGAGAAGAACCCCGGCCGGAAAGATGAGCGGAACTATGCCGGGTCCGGCCCCGGGGTTGAAGATGTGGAAGACCGCGAAGGCGAGGGCTGAGATGCCCACGGCCTCCGCCCTGGAGACCCCCGTCCTGACCATCTCGTCTATGAGCATGCCCCTGAAGACCCACTCCTCCAGCACCGGCAGCCCCATGGCTATGGCCCTCCGGCCCCACCACCACCACTCCCCCTTCCTTCTCATCAGGTCCCCCCCCGCTCTCCCCA
>CAZZKZ010000157.1:0-1977 GCA_964654915.1 Hadarchaeota archaeon (SeqCode) | reverse complement strand
TGCGGCTCGTTCTCGTAGCCCCTCCGGCGCCCCGCCGGCGTCTCCCCCGCCGGCCCCTTTATCCCGTGCCCGGTCGGCATGCCGAGGACCTTCAGCCGCGGCTCGAGCCCGACGTACTCGTCGAGAATCTTCTGCCTGGCGCTCCTGATGAGCGGGAGCAGCTTCCTCGGGTCCTCCCTCACCAGGTCGACGCTCACCTTCCTCGCCTCCGCGCTCTCCCTCGAGGTCATGTCGAGAACGGCCTCCTCCATCCTGTCGGAGGCTATCCCGGAGTGCGGCTCCTCCACGAAGCTCCTGACGCCCTCCGAGACCCAGTGGTACCTGCGGGCGAGCCTGCCGTGCATCCCCTGCTGGATGACCGCCCAGTCCCCGTCCTCGCTGACGACGAAGGTGTGGTGGTAGAGCTGGTAGCCGTCCTGAACGCATGCGTTGTCGACCTTGGCCGCCATCCTGCTGGCGTACCTGAGCCTCTCGATCTGCCCGGTCGAGAGCGAGAAGGCCTCGGCTAGCCTCCCTATCTCGTCCGGTGTCTTCTTGGAGACCCTTCCCTTCCCCCCGCAGACGGCCACGCCAAGGTCCCTCTCCGCCAGGGCCTCCTTCAGGGCACCCATGGTCACCGTAGTCAGTCCTGAACTATGCCAATCGTAGCCGAGCACGCAGCCCAGGGACTGGAAGAAGAACGGGTCACCGAGCCTCCGGAGGAACTCCCTCCTCCCCCTCTCCCTGATGATGATCTCCGCTATCACTCCGCCGAGCCTCTTCATCCTGCCGAATAGCCAGGGGGGGCACTTTCCCCCGTGCAGGGGGAGCTCGGCCACGCCGGTTCTCCTCATCTCAGGCTAAAACTGGGTGAAAGAAAGAGAAAAAACTTGTGCTGATGAGCTGGAAGTTGGCTCGCCGGTCTATTTTAGAAGGTAGTAGCCGGCCGCCTTCTCCCTCGCCACCCTCTTGGCGTAGCCCTTGTTGACAAGAGTCATAAGGGCGTTGTTCACAACGCTCTTCGGCAAACCGCAGGCACGCATGATGTCGTCCGCGGTCTTGAGGGACTGCGGCGAGGTGGCTCCCAGCTTCTTCATTGCCTCGTAAACCTTCAGAGTCCTCGGATCAAGATCCGTCGTCACTTCCTCACCTCTGGATTGTTTTGCCACATCCATATAAAAGCATAACTGCAGACTCCGCGCCCCGGGCTCCGTATAAAAAACTCCGCACACTATGGATTTTGATGAGCGAGGTTCTGGAGATTCTTGCGGTCGGCGCCGGGGTCTTCCTCGCCAGGCTCCTGCAGAACACAATAGGGACCACCCGGGACATCCTCGTGATGAGGGGTCAAAGGAGCAAGGCCGCCGTCCTGAGCTTCCTTGAGACCGCGATCTGGTTCATCACCTTCGGGATGGTTTTCAGGAACGTGCTGGACAGTCCGACCAGCTTCAGGGGGATCGTCTACTTCCTGGCCTTCGCCGGGGGCTTCGCGCTGGGCAGCTACTACGGGGTGAACGTGGAGGAGAGGATGGCCCTCGGCTACGTCGCCATGCAGGTCATCCCTGTCAGGGGGAGCGGGAAGGTGAGAAGGGCCCTGCTGAAGGCCGGCTTCCCGATGACCGTCATAAGGGGAGAGGGGAGGTACGCCCACAGGACGATATACTACTCGGTCATCCCACGCAGATCCGTCCAGAACTTCCTGAGGGTGGTCAAGGAGGCCGACCCCGAGGCCTTCATCACGATAACAGACACGAGAGGCGTCATCAGGAAGGGAAGGGTCAGGGCCTGACTACTCCCGCAGGATTTTTAGAATCTCGCAGACGGCGGGCCCGACGGATCTCCTCACAGCCTCCGAGATCTCCTCGCCGGGACCGACCCTTTCCGGGGTCACGCCGACGACGTAACCCCTTGTGGGCCGCCCGGGCGCACCCCCACCCGGCCCTATCATTCTCACTGGGGGACAGCGCCGGGTACCCCGTGTCGTCGCGTCGGATCTCG
>CAZZKZ010000156.1:0-3032 GCA_964654915.1 Hadarchaeota archaeon (SeqCode) | reverse complement strand
CCTGGCGAGCGCCGAGCTCCTGAACGGGGTCTACGGGAGAAGGGTCCTGCCGGTCTAGCGGACTCGCATTTTTCTGCGTTTGCATCGCCCCTTCTGAACACCAGATAAGCCGAGTCCCCGGTGTTTCTGATTCCATCTTTATCCGCGCCCTTTGGCGACGAAGGGGTGGAGCCGGGGGCCGGATTCGAACCGGCGAAAAGCGGATCTGCAGTCCGCCGCGTTGGCCGCTCCGCCACCCCGGCTTCAAACCAAACTTCAGCAGGCCCTCTTAAAGCATGCGCTCAGAACCTTCCCTGCCTTACCTCCTCGATGTCCCGGACGAACCTCCTGTAGGCCTCGGTCGCCCTCAGCCTCTCCACGTCCCTCCTGTAGAGGTCGTCCTTCAGCCTCCTCCCGGTCCTCCTCTCCCACTCCTCTATCGGGATCCCCTGGCTCTCCTGGTCCCTGTCCCTGTACCACTCGGGGATGACGTTGAAGGCGCAGAAAGGCACGACCCTTCTGTCCGTCATCACGTAGTGTATGCAGCACCTCCTCACCCTCTCGATGTCGTAGTTGTAGAGGTCCATGAAGTGCATCATCCCGATGAAGAGGGACTTCATGTGGAACTGCCCCAGCGAGCCGTAGCTCCTTCCTAGGAAGACCCCGTAGAGGAGCTTATTCAGGTCGAGGTCTTTCGGCTTTTTCTTCCCGTCTATGAACTTCCCGATTGACGCCAGCAGCTGCATCTTCACCAGAGTCCGGCTCTTCCCCTCCCTCATCTCCTCCGTCTTCTTCCCGAGGTACTCCAGCAGCCCCTCGACGTCGATGAACCTCGTTATCGGGACCATCCTTCCGTTGTCCCTGAAGACGTAGGTCGCGGCCCCGCACGCGAAGTGCGAGCTGAGCTCGTAGCCGGGCCTCCCGGTCAGCTCCTCTATGAACCTGCTCAGGAGGACGGCCGTCGGGACCGGGAAGAAGTCCTCCATGGCTATCTGACCGTCCGTCTGCTCCTCGAGTTTCTTGATCACATCCGGGATCGTAATCCTGAACCTCTCCCTCTCATCCCGCGGCATCCTCCCGACAAGCGAAACCGGCTGAAAGTTCACGCTTCTCACCACGTCGATGTTCTTGAAGGCGTACTTCACGATGTCTCCGACCTCGTGGTCGTTCATCCCCCTTATGACGGTCGGGACCAAGACTATCCCGAGCCCCACCCTCCTGCAGCTCTCCAGGACGAGCGGGAACTCCCAGTGATTCTTCGGGTTGGTCCGCTCGCTCACCCCGTCGAAGCTCAGGTAGAGCGTGTTCACCCCTGCCTCCCTGACCCTCCTGACAAGCTCCGGGTCGTGGGCGAGCCTTATCCCGTTCGTGTTCAGCTGGACGTGGTCGAAGCCGTGCGACTTTGCAAGCCTGATTATCTCGATCAGGTCGTCCCTCAGGCAGGGCTCCCCTCCCGTAAGCTGGACGGCGTTGCAGGCTATCGGCCTCTCGCTCTTCAGGATTTTGAGCATCTCGTCGATCTGCTCGATCGTCGGCTCGTAGACGTAGCCGAGCCTCTGGGCGAAAAAGAAGCAGTACCAGCAGGCCAAGTCGCACCTGTTCGTCAGGACGATGTTGGCCAGCGCCGTGTGGCTGAGGTGGAGCCGGCATAGGCCGCAGTCCATCGGGCAGACCGGGTTCTCCTTCGTCACCTGCGGGTTCTCCACCCCCCTCCCGTCCGCTGCGTATCTCTCGGCCCTTCTGTACCACTCGTAGGAACCCAGGTAGAGGTCCTCGAAGCCCCCGTGGTCCGGGCAGGTCTTGCTTATCCAGACCTTCCCGTCCCTCTCGTGGATCGTCGCGGGGATGACCTTCAGGCACTCCGGGCAGACCGACGCGGTTTTCTTTATCTCCAACCCCGCCACCATATCGAGCCCGCCCGCCATCGCTTAAAAACTTTTAACCAACTAATCCGAGTATGAAAAGTATGGAAGATGCGGTGGAGATTCTGAGGAGGCTCGGTCTCACCGACTACGAGGCCAGGGCCTACGTGAGCCTCCTCTCGTTGGGCGGAGCCTCGGCCTCTGAAATCTGCAGAACCTCCGGCATCCCTTACTCGAGGATATACGGGATACTCTCGAGGCTGCGCGAGAGGGGGTGGGTGGAGGTGCGGGGCGGAAGGCCAGCGAGGTACGCGGCGAGGCCCCCGGCCGAGGCCCTGAAAATCTTTCTGGCGGACGAGGAGAGGAGGCTCAGGAGGACGGCGGACGAGGCCGTGAGGAGGCTCGAGCAGATAGGGAGCAGGACGGACGTCGGGAAACCGGATGTCTGGATAATCAGAGACCCGGCGGGCGTCCTCAGGATGGCGGTCGAGATGGTCGGCAGGGCGGAGTCCGAGGTTCTCATATCCATCCCCAGGGTTCCACCGGGAGGGGGCGAGTTCGTCCGTCTCCTCTCACCGCTCGCGGCGAGGATCCCCGTGAGGGTTCTGGCGACGAGGAGGATGAGGATTCCGGGGGTCGAGGTCAGGATGAGAAAAAACCTCTTCGGCGGCGGCGTGATAGTCGACGGGAGGGAGGTTCTCCTGATCCTGGGAAGCGGGAAGGAGATAGTGGGCATATGGTCGAACGAGCCGGGGCTGGCCAGGTTCGCCGAGGAGTACTTCAGGTACCTCTGGGGGAGGTGAGGAAGGACGCCTGACCTCCTTTCGGCCACAAGGCAGGTCTTCCGCGGATCGGCCGAGCTCGCGGCCAGCGTGTGTAGGTTGATAGAGAGACGCGCGCGGGAGATCGGCCAGCCCGTGAAGATAATGAACTTCTGCGGGACCCACGAGTGGACGACGGTTCACTACGGGCTGCGCTCCCTTCTGCCCCCGGATGTCCGGCTCATCGCCGGGCCCGGATGCCCGGTCTGCATAACCCCTGCCTCCTGCGTGGACGCTGCCGTGAGGGCCGCCATGGAGGGGAAGGTCGTCTACACGTACGGAGACGCCTTCAGGCTGATGGGGGGCGGCAGGCCCCCAAGCCCTCCGGGGGGGAGGGCCGGCGGGGGGGGCGCGGGGGGGGGGCGCAGCG
>CAZZKZ010000155.1:0-2028 GCA_964654915.1 Hadarchaeota archaeon (SeqCode) | reverse complement strand
AGGGTGGCCGGGCGGCGGGCGTGCCGGAGGGGAAGGCAGCGGCGGGCCGGCAGGGTCAGGGGGTTCATCCCGGAGGCCGCGAGGAGGGAATCGGTCGAGCTGGGCGAGAGGCGCGGCAGCTTCCCCAACTTCCACCTGAGCACATGGGCCGGGAAGTACGGCGCGATGAGGAACGCGACGGTCACGGCGATCGCACCGACCGGGAGCATATCGATCATCGCCGGCTGCTCGTCCGGCATAGAGCCCATCTTCGCCCTGGCGTTCGTGAGGAGGGTTCTGGGCGGGAGGACCTTCTTCGAGATAAACCCGCTTTTCGAGCGGGTGGCGAAGGAGAGGGGGTTCTACAGCGGGGATCTCCTCCAGAGGATAGCCAGGACGGGGTCGATCCAGTCGATTCCCGGGATTCCGCGGGATGTGAAGGAGGTCTTCAGGACGGCGCTGGACATAGAGCCGGAGTGGCACGTGAGGATGCAGGCGGCCTTCCAGAGGCACGTCGACAACGCGGTCTCGAAGACTGTCAACCTTCCGGCCGGGGCGACCGAGCGCGATGTGGAGAGGGTCTTCATGCTGGCCTGGAGGCTGAGGTGCAAGGGGATAACGGTTTACAGGTACGGGAGCAAGCCACAGCAGGTTCTCTACTTCGCAGAGGACACGAGGTACCTGACGGCGGAGCCGGAGTACGCGGGAGGGTGCATGACGGGGACCTGCCCGTTCCCGGGGTGAGGTCGGGTTGGCCATCTTCGTCTACACGGGGAGGGGATGGGGGAAGACCACGGCAGCGCTCGGCGTGGCCCTCAGGGCCGTCGGGCACGGGAAGAGGGTCGTCGTCGTACAGTTCATGAAGTGGAGGAAGGACACGGGGGAGGTGCTCGCGCAGGAGAGGCTCAGGCCGGAGCTCGAGATACACCAGTTCGGAAGGCCGGGCTGGATCGGTCTGAAGAAGCTCGACGAGAGGGACAGGAGGATGGCCGAGGAGGGGCTCAGGTTCGCCGAGAGGGTTCTGGAGGAGGGGAGGGCCGATGTGCTCGTCCTGGACGAGATCAACCTTGCGGTCCACTGCGGGCTCCTCAGGGTGGAGGAGGTCGAGGGGCTCCTGGAGAAGGTTCCGGAGGGCGTGCACGTCCTGCTGACCGGGAGGTTCGCCCCCAGGAGGCTGATCGAGCTGGCGGACTTCGTCGTGAGGATGGAGCCGGTGAAGAGACCGAAGAGGATAAAACCGATCGAGGGTGTAAACTATTAATGCCGCGAGGGAGAGGAGAGCGGTATGCCGAGACCGACAGGGCCGACAAATCCCGTGCTGAGGAGGCTGATAAGGGACCTCAGGAGGCTCAGCAGGGAGAAGAGGGCGAGGATATGGGCGGACGTGGCGGACAGGCTGGAGGCACCGAGGAGGATGAGGGCGGAGGTCAACCTGAGCCAGATAGAGAGGTACGCGGACGGAGGGGAGACGGTGATTGTGCCGGGGAAGGTTCTGGCCTCGGGGAGGATCACGAAGCCGGTGACGGTCGCGGCCTTCAGATTTTCGAGGAGCGCGGCCGGGAAGATCGCCAAGGCTGGTGGACGGGCCCTGACCATAAGGCAGCTGATGGAGGAGAACCCGACCGGCAAGGGAGTGAGGGTGATGGCATGAGCAGGGTCATAGTTGATGCGACGGACGCCATCCTCGGAAGGCTGGCCAGCAGGGTGGCGAAGGAGTTGCTGAGGGGGAACCGCGTGGACATAGTGAACGCGGAGAAGGCCGTGATCTCCGGCGGCAGGGAGAGCATCGTCGAGAGCTACAGGGGTTGGATGGAGACGAGGCAGGTGGCGAACCCGAGAAAGGGCCCGAAGCACCCGAAGTATCCCGAGGACATAGTCAGGAGGGCGGTGAGGGGGATGCTGCCCCGCGGGAAGCCGAAGGGGAGGGAGGCATACAGGAGGCTCCGCGTCTACCGGGGGGTGCCGGAGCATCTTGCCGGGAAGGAGTTTATCAGGATCCCGGAGGCGGACGCGGCAAAGCTGAGGAGCAAGTACATAAAGGTTGAGGAG
>CAZZKZ010000154.1:0-4439 GCA_964654915.1 Hadarchaeota archaeon (SeqCode) | reverse complement strand
TCGTGAGATATAGGGATGCACGGTTCCCTCCGTCCGAAATCGTACAACGATAAGATTTTTGTTTTGGTGCGCCACTTCGTGAAATTGGGGCCGCCGTAGCTGAGCCCGGTCACAGCGACCGCCTCGTAAGCGGTAGGTCGTGGGTTCAAATCCCACCGGCGGCTCCACCCTTTCCTGAGGGTCAGAGCTTTCCGCGCAGCTTGAGAACGGCCAAGTAGATTTCCCACACCAGGAATATCGGAATCAGCATGACTATTCCCAGCACGATTCCGTTGGAGATCATACCATCCGTCGTCATTTCGAAAAACTCCCCGCCCTCATCCCCGAGCACGTGATCCACGAAGATCATCACCGTCGCTCCCCAGAGCATGAGGCAGAGGATGTCGAGCCTGTACTTCCTCGGCGCGAAGAGCCAGAGCCCCGTGAAGAATAGGGCCGCGACGCACGTCGTCAGCAGCCACATCCGCGCTCACCTAAGGATGCCAGTGCGGGTCTTCAGCCCGGCCTCCGCACGCCTGATGAGCTTCGCGCTCGCCGCCACAAGCCCTCCCCAGATCGCCGTTACCGTGGCCGCCATCGGAACCCCGACCCTGAGCATCTCCCCGAGGACATCCCCGCCTGTCAGAAACGGCGGGTGCAGAACGACCTCGCCGTGCGCAACATGCTCGACGGCCAGCATGAGGCTGCCTCCCCAGAGCATCGCGTTCAGCCACCAGACTCTGAGCCTATCGGGGAATCTCCTGGCAAGGGCGGTGGTCACCACCGCGAGCGCCAGCGGGACCAGGAAGCACGCCATTTTTCACCTCCGAGTTGGTGTTACTTCTTTGCTTATAAATATTACCGCAGGCGGCGGCCCCCCGCGGATGTATTAAACGGTGCGGGAGAGTTTTACGGATGCACGAGTGGGCCTTGGCCGAGGGGGTGGTCGGATCGGTTCTCGGGGCCGCCGGTGGCCGGAGGGTGGCGGCCGTGAGGCTGAGGCTGGGCGAACTCCAGCAGATAGATGTTGAGGTGCTGCGCTTCGCCATCGGCGAGCTATCGCGCGGAACCGCCGCCGAAGGGATGGAGGTGGAGGTGCAGACGGAGCCGGCGGAGTTCGAGTGCACGAGCTGCGGAAACAGGTGGAACCCGCTCGGCACAAAAATCGACGGGGACATCATGGAGCTGATTCACTTTCTGCCCGAGTCCTCCAAGATACACATGAGGTGTCCCCGCTGCGGTTCCTCCGATTTCAGGATATCGGGAGGTCGTGGCCTGTGGATAGAGTCGATATTGATCCGCGAGTAGAGGCGGTCAGAAGGATGACCTCCGGCGTTGGGAGGGTGGTCTGCATGGCGAGCGGGAAGGGAGGGGTGGGCAAGAGCGTCCTCTCCTCCGTGTCCGCCCTGCTGCTTTCCTCGCTCGGTCGGAGGGTCGGCCTGCTCGATCTGGACTTCTATGGCCCATCGGTTCACACGGTCCTCGGGACCGGGGTGGAGTTCAGGGAAGATAGGGGAATCCTGCCGGCGGAGGTCCACGGAGTGAAGCTGATGTCGATCCTCCCCTTCGCCGGAGAGAGTCCGGTTCTCTGGAGGGGGCAGGACGTCTCCCAGGCGATTCTTGAGCTTCTTGCGGTGACGAGGTGGAGCGAGCTCGACTTCCTGATAGTCGACATGCCGCCCGGAACAGGGGAGGAAATCCTCGAGATCAGGAGGTTTCTGCCCAGGGCGGAGTTCATCGCCGTGGTCACTCCCTCGAAGCTGGCAGTCGGAACGGTCGGGCGCTTGGTCAGAGCCCTCTCCGAGCTTGGAGCGAACTTCCTCGGATTTGTGGAGAACATGTCCGTGGATCTGCGGAGTCAGCCGGATCTGGCGGGGGCGAGGTTTCTGGGCAGGGTCAGGTTTGACCCGGGGCTCGAGGAGGCCATAGGCAAGCCGGACGCCCTCCTCAGGAGCCTGGTGGCCGAGGATCTTCGGAAGATATGGTCCAGCCTGCTGATCTGATTGCACATGTGTGCAAAAATTCGGCCGTTGCAGTTCCGGCTTCAAACACCTGTTGCACATGTGTGCAAAGCAAACAATGTTCGCATTGGCGCGCGCTTCCCTCTTTGAGTCCATACGTACGCATTCTGATCATTTGCCCGATTGCGCCCGACTCGAAATTTGTTCATCATCTGCAAATTGACTCCGCTCAACTGTGCACACGTGTGCAATCCGGTCTTCGCGGGTGTCCCCCAAATGTGTTTCCCACGTGTGCAATCGACCCCAGAGTGAAGCACAGCCACCGGCCACGCACTCTGGACCCGTTCGGGGCGGCTCTACGGGACCGTGCTGATGGTCACCGAAAACCATGCCTGCCCGAGCCGCGATTTCAGGATCTCGAACAGCCCTCCAACGTGCGCAGCCCCAACGACGCAGACGACTCTCCTGCCGGAAACAAGGAGGGGCGTCAGCCTTTCGGCCATGATGAGGTTCCTCTCCTCCACCAGAACCCGGTAGGCGGCCGGGAACCACCTCCTGAACTCTCGCAGAATCCTCTCGACCTCCCCCTCCTCCGTCAGGCCCTCCAGCTCCCTCCCGCGGACCGGGAGGACGGCGCCTATCAGCAGCTGGACAGCCATGAGCAAACGCTCCCTGAGTGGAATTCCGGCCAGCCTCCTGACGGTCTCGCTCAGCCCTCTGTCTATGAAGAGAACGGACGCCCCGATTCTCTCCGCCTCCTCGACCGCGGCGATCATCTCCCTCCCGGCCGGGGACCCCGTCGACCTGGCCAGCCTCTGCTGGAAGATGAGCATGAGGTGGAGGAGTAGGGGCAGTCCGCCGGAGGTCCCGCCCTCCACAAGGGCCCAGTACCTCTCCGGGCAGAGCTCAACGCAGACGACCTCCGGCCTCTCCCTGCGTATGATCTCCCTGACCTCCCGCTCGCTCTCAGGGATGACGTGCCCGACCCCGACGAGCAGAAACCCGCTTCTGACCTCCCTGATCAAACCTCTCACCGACTCTGTAGACGAGAAGAAGGTCCTCCCCGACCCTCTCGATCCTGACGAGCGAGAGCCTTATCCCGTCCATAACCCTTCTGAATCCCCTTCCCTCCACCAGCGTCTTCGCCCCCTCTCCCCCGACTATGACCGGCGCAACGGAGACCCTCACCTCATCGACGAGCCCCTCCCTGAGCATCTCCCAGTTGAGCGTCGGCCCTCCCTCGAGCAGGACCCTCCTGACGCCCAGACCATGGAGCCTCTCAAGCAGCTTCCCGAGGTGCCCCGTCCTGCCGCGGAAGACCCAGACCTCCGCCCCGGTCTCTCTGATGGCCTCCACCTTTCCTTTTCCGGCGAGCGACGACACGGCGACTATCGTCCTGTGCCCGTCCCTGAGGACTCTCGCAGTCAGGGGTATCCTGCCCCTGCCGTCCACGACGACCCTGACCGGGTTCTTTCCCGGGACCCTCCTGACGGTCAGCGAGGGGTCATCGGCCAGTATTGTCCCGGCCCCGACGATGACGGCGTCGACCTCCGACCTCAGCCTGTGCAGCCTGTCCAGGTCCTCCTCGCACGATATCCTGCTGTCTCCGCCGGCGGTCACCACCTTCCCGTCCAGCGTCATCGCGGCGTTCATTATGACGTACGGCCTCCTCATCCGAAATCAAGAAGCGCTTGACCTGACTTTAACCTGTTGCAGCCCCAGACCTCGAGGGGCCAGGGCCGGGATTCGAACCCGGGCTGCGGGATCCACAGTCCCGAATGCTAACCGCTACACTACCCTGGCCACCGAATAGAAATCTCACGTGCGTGCTATTTGAGGTTTTGGTTTTGACCCGGGCTGATCGCTCTCCGAGACGAAAAGGCCGCACGAGCCGGCCCTCTGGAGGCCGTGAAAAAAAGAAAACAGGCTGAAAGGAAATCTGCGGCGGCTACTTCTTGTAATAGACCGTGACCGTCAGCGGGTCGTCGTCCAGCGACTGCGGTGGAACCGGCTTTCCGCCATCGTATCCCCACTGTGTGATCTCCACCTTTCCCGAGCTGACCCACCGCCAGGAGGTGACCCAGTCGTATCTCTCCGTTCTCGTGACAATCCTGCGCTCTATGCGCGGCACAACCACGAGCGTGTTGTTTCTCCACTCTATGCGCGCCGGTGGCCACCAGACCTCCTTCTCTTCATACACCTCGGATTCCAGACGGAGTCTCACAGCCCCGCTGGGATAAGTCTCCTCGACGACGGCCCGATTCGCCTGCCTGGTGAAAGTCGAGAGGCGTCCCCGGTCGGTGAAGTCGCCGCCCCACGGCTTGCCCAGTGTGCCCGTGTCCTTGTAGGAGGTTATGCTTATGGGCTGTCCGAGGATGGCGACCCCCGCGTGCCAGTAGGCGGCCCAGACGAGCCCGCTGCAGCACCAGAATTACTCCCCGCTTTCAGCCTGCTTCCTTTTGCAGTTGATGTCGTATTTCTTGCCCTTCTGGGGTCTCG
>CAZZKZ010000153.1:0-1511 GCA_964654915.1 Hadarchaeota archaeon (SeqCode) | reverse complement strand
CTAAAAAGGGTTTTAACGGATACCGTTTACAAAGGCTTAAAAAGAGCAAACTACACAAAAACGAAGGGAAAAGGGAAGTCTTGGGAGTTAAAACCACAAGAAGACTGGGTTTACTTTGAGGTTGAGCCGATAATCTCTGAGGATGTTTGGGAGAAGGTAAACGCAATGATAAGTAAAAACGAGGAAAAGTACAAACACGTGAGGGTTCCGAAGGAAGGGAAGTACTTGTTTTCAGGGCTTGTGGTTTGCGGAAATTGTGGAAGGAAAATGTACGTGTATCCCTATACTGGGATGAAAGAACCTGTTTACAGGTGTAGGTGTAGAACCAAGGTAGGAGAAAGTTTGCTTGAAAAAAAGTTTTTAGAAGGGCTCGAATATTTAGTAGTTAAGCCTGAGCACTTCAAAGAAGTGATAAAAGAAGAAAGAAAGAAGGTAGAGGAATTAAAAGAAGCGAAAAAAACACGTGAAAGCGAGCTTAAGAAAGTTAAGCAAAAGATTGAAAGGCTTTTTAATTTGTATGAGGAGGAGATCATTGACAAGGAGACTTTCAGGGCGAGGTTTGAAGAGTTAAAAAGCAGAAAGGAGGCTATTGAGGTTGCACTTAAAAGGCTTCAAGCTGAGATAGACTTTTACGAAATAAAAGAAGTGTCGTTTGAGTTCGTTCTTGACAGAGCAAAGACCTTCAAGGAAATGTGGAACGTTCTTGAATTTGATGAGAAGAAAGAGCTAATTAAAACGATAATTGACAAAATACAGGTTAATAAAGAAAAAATTACTTTTCTTTTTAGCTGTCCTGAAGATTTTGTGAACTTTGAAAATTATGCATACATCCCCAAGGATGTAGGTATAATTTTAAAGGACTCTTATTCAATTCCTTATCCCTTTTTAAAAATCTCACTACCTATTTCTTTTTCTATTGTACCTCAAAATTTTTAAAAGAAGAAGTTTTTTTAAAAAACTCTTAAGTTTCGTAAGTCGTTTTACGTTTTTTTTGTTTATACCTCACTACTTCCCTACTCTCTCGTATGGTTACTTTTAGTGCAATTTTAAGGAATTGTTACCTTGTTTGGATTTTTAAAGATAAAAACTTTTACAGAAAGAAGATTAAGCGTGAAAAAATACTAATAAATCGTGTTTCTTAACTACAAGGTTCAGGAAGCCTTACGGTTTTTGAAAGAAAACGAACCTCCTGAAGGTTATGTAGTCAAATTTTCGGGAGGTAAGGATAGTATCGTCACTTATGATCTCGTGAAAAAAGCTGGAGTTAAGCACGAAGTTTACTATAATTTTACGACTCTTGAACCTCCAGAAGTTATAAAGTTTATAAAAGAGTGCTATCCAGAAGTTAAGTGGATAAAGCCTAAAAAAAGTTTTTGGCAGTGGCTCGTTAGAGTTGGTCCTCCGACGAAAATGAAGCGTTGGTGTTGCACGAAGCTTAAGCATGCTGCGAATCCTCGAGAGGCAAAACGAAGGATTATCGTAGGAGTTAGAGCTGAAGAGTCGTGGAAAAG
>CAZZKZ010000152.1:0-16816 GCA_964654915.1 Hadarchaeota archaeon (SeqCode) | reverse complement strand
CGCCCCCCACCCCGCCCAGCTGGGGCGCGGGGCCGTCCGTGTTTCCCGGGAGGACGTATGGTTCGGCTTGGTAGGCATCGGCGTCCAGAGCCCTGAGGGGCGGGCTCATCCTTCGGAAGATGTCGTAGGCCTTCTCCGCCTCCCGCAGCTTGCAGTAGGCGAGGATGCACCAAGTCCCGGCGTGCGTGTAGACGCCCCCGTTTTCCCTTATGCCGGGCGCATATCTCGTGATGTATCCGATGGTGCTGTCCGGCTTCGTGTATGCTGGGTGGAGCAGGAGGGGGCCGAAATCCTTCAGGAGGTGCCGCTCGATGGACCGCTTTATTGCCTCTACACGTTCCGGCGGAGCCACATCGTTTATGATTGCCCACGTTTGAGCGTTGAGATATATCATGCCCTCCTCGCAGGTCCTGCTTCCGATCAGATTTCCGTCATCCTTGGAGGCCCTCCAGTACCACTCGCCGTCCCAGCCATACTTGTTCACATTTTTCCTCAGCTCCTCCGCTCTCTCCTCGTATTTTTGTGCCAGATCCGATCTCCCGGCTCTCCTGCACACGTGTGCAAACCTTCTCAGCACACCGACGAGAAAGTGACCCAGCCAGACCGACTCGCCGCGCCACTGAAGCCCGACGGCGCTCAGTCCATCGTTCCAGTCCCCTGACCCGATCAGAGGAAGCCCCCTTGGGCTGAACCTGGAAAGGGCAAGCTCTATCGACTTCAGGCAGTGGTTGAAGATGGTGTCTTCGGGGCCATCGACGTAAGGAACCTTTTCGTCTAGGATGGAGTAATCGCCGGTCTCCTCCAGATAGAAAGTCAGGATGTAGGGCAGCCAGAGCATGTTGTCAGATATGTTTGTCCTCATGCCGAGCCTTGTCCCGGGGTGCCACCAGTGGTAGACCACGCCGTCCGTGAACTGGGCTCCGGCGTGCAGGATGATCTGCCTTTTCGTTATTTCCGGGTCGAGGGGAAGAGCGATCAGGCTGCTCTGCAGCTGATCCCTGAACCCATACGCTCCTGAGCACTGGTAATATCCTGTTCTGGCCCACATGTGGCCCGAGATAGCCTGGTATTTCAGCCAGTAGTTCACAAGGACGTTGAAGGCGTCGTCCGGGGTCTCCACCATCAGCCCGGAGAAAAGGTTCTCCCAGAATTCCCCTGTTCTCGCAAATGCTGATTCGACCTCCTCCAGCCTGTGATACTTTTCTATCAGGCCACGAACATTCTCCCTCTTATCTGCGCCCAGGAGGAATATCACCGTTTTCTCCTCGCCGGGACTCAGGCTCAGCCTCACATGCAGGCTTGCCACGCTATCGCAGAACCTCCCGACCTCCCCGGTCAGCCGACCGCGCTCCACCGCCAGCGGTCTTCTCAAATCTCCCCGCCGGCCGAGGAAGGCCTGCTTGTCTCCCTCAAATCCCTCAGGACGAACGCTCGCGGAGTGGAATGCCTCAAGCGAAATCTCCGGCTGACCCGTGCTGATGTATGGCGGGGTCGGGAGCGGACGCTTTCTTGCAAAGATGCAGTTCAGATCCGCCAGATACTCGGTTTCTATGAAGATCTTCTGGAATTCTCTGTGAGTGTCGATTCCGCTCCCCAGACACCACTCAAAATACGTGAAGAGGCTCACGGTTCTTGGCCTCTCGGACAGGTTCTTTACGCTGACCTTCCAGATCTCGAGCGGGTCACCCACGGGCACGAAAACGAGCATTGAGCACTCAATTCCTTTAATCCTGCTGGTTATCCTCGTGTATCCCAGGCCATGTCTCACCTCGTACTTCTCGAACTCCGGGCAGCACGGCTTCCAGCCAAGTGACCAGAACTCCCCGCTCTCATCGTCCCGCACGTAAACGTACTTTCCATACTCGTCCCGGATAAGGTCCTGGTGCCAGACGTTTAGCCTTGCCAAGGCCGAGTTCGTCCTCCAGCTGAATCCACTGCCCGCCTGGGATATCACAAGACCGTAGTCGCCGTTGCAGATAATGTTCACCCAGGGCGCGGGAGTATCCGGTCTGGTTATCACAAACTCCTTCCCGTCGTTCGCAAAATATCCGTACTTGTTCGCTAGCACCCTGCTCTCGTTCATCCGGATTATTTCAACCTTGAAATTTAAATTTCACGTGCATCGAAAACCCGGCTAAATGGTGTTTCGTATCCCTGCGAAAGGCAGTTAAGATTTCCGGTACAGAAAAGTTAAAATCTTCTGTTTATCTATGTGTAAACGTGGAGAAGGTGAGAGGAAAGCTGGAAATCTACCACTTCTGGATAGGTCCAGAGCACGCCCCAATTAGGAATTTCTTCGACTCCTTCTCCAAAAAGTTTTCGATAGAGGTCAAAGACGTGGCGATGGAGTGGGGGGTTCACAGCGCAATCACGCAGGTAAAGGTCATGAGGGAGAATCCCCCCGACATCATAACCACCGACATCGGGCGCCGTCTCGAGGATTATGTTCGCACAGGTGAGATCGCAGAGGTTGGGAAACTATGGACCAGCAAGAACCTCCGGAAATCCGTGCCAGACTGGGTGAAAGATGCATGTACCGTGAACGGAGAGATATACGGCGTCCCATCCAAATGCTTCACGTTTGCCGTTTGGTATCTGAAGAGCGTCTTCGAGAAACACGGGCTGGAGCCACCCCAGACATGGGATGACTTCGTGGAAATGTGCAGAAAACTGTCCAAGCGGGACATCCAGCCCATCGTGTCGAGTTCCTGGGAGGTTTCACTCTGGTTTGAGAACATCCTGGTTCGAATGGTAGGACCGAAGTTCTACATGAATCTAATGCGCGGAAAGGAGAGCTGGCTGGATCCCAAGGTGATAGACGCATACGAGGTGCTGCAGGAGCTTTCTGCCTACTTCATGCCCGGGCCCTTCAGCTACAGCTTCAAGGAGTCGTGGGAGGCCCTAAATGCCGGGAAGGCGGTCATGCAGCTGCAGGGGGACTGGGTGAACGAAATGTGGAAGGTCAGCTACGGCTACAAACCAGGCAAGGATTACGATTTCTTTCTGGTTCCGAAGATAAGCGACAGCGTGGGCAATGTTATGATAACCGGGGGGAACGCGTGGTTGATGACCAAGAGAGCACCGCACAGGTCAGAAGCCAGGACTTTCATGATGTATGCGGCCTCAAAAGAAGGTCACGGACTTCTGGCGAAGGAGGGCATGGGGATAATGAGCAGAATGGACGTGCCAGAGAACTTTTACGACCCGGTATCGATTGAGCTTCTCAAAAACATGCGGAAGTATCCGAATGTCCTGCAGATGGACGCGATGCTGCCCGCCACCCTGCTCAGCGTGGAGAGACTCCAGCAGGCGCAGATAGTTTTAGGCGAAAGGATGAGTAGACGTGGCATTGAAAAGCTGCTGGAGGAAGTCCAGAGAGTGAGCGAGAAGATTCGCCAGGGGTGATGGATCTTGGTCAGAAGAATCTCCTCCGTACTGGGTCTCTTTTCGGCCAAGGGCGGAGTGGGGAAAACAGTTCTCGCCGTGAATCTGGCAACCGACCTTGGCAGAATGCTAAAAGGAAGGGTGGCTCTGATGGAGGTGTGCAACGTAGCGCCGTCGATTCATCTGTATTTTGACCTGCCGGAGCCTGAGATCCCACCGAGAAAAATAATTACCGGAGGAGCCAGAATAGAGGATGCGATAGTCAAGTACGGAAATGCTCTTGATGTCGTTTCGCTCCTCTTCGATCACAGCTCAGAAGCGGAGATAACTGTCATAATAGACCTCCTGCGGGAAAGGTACCCCCTGATCATCTTGGACTCCCCGCCTGGCCTAGGACCAGAGGTGCACTCGAGCCTGCGGGCCTGCAATGAGATAATAGTTGTGTGCCTGCCAGAAATTCCGTCGGTGCTTCAGGCCCTCAAGACCTGCAGGATCGCCGAGCAGTGGAGGGTTCCCATAGAGCGCGTCATAGTGAACCGGATTCAGGGCGGAGAATTCGAGATTTCACCAACAGATCTGAGGAAAACATTCGGAGGGGCAGTTATCTCAATAGTACCCGAGGACCCGAATGTGGCCGAGAGCGTTGCGAAAGGGAAGCCACTCATCCTCCTGAAACCCGAGTCGCCGGCGGCCCAGGAGGTTCACCGCATATCCCGCAGCATTGCAACAAAGGTAAGGAAAAACATCAAAACACTTTACGGAGCCCGCTAGCCCCTACCTTCCCCTTATCTTCTCCACGATCTCCTTTAGAGCCTCTTCCCTTCTAAGCCTTAGCGCATTATCTAGGTCCACCAATAGCTTTTCCGCCTCTTGGGAGCCGATCTGCCACAGATCGACGTATATCTGGGCAAGAGGCGCGGCGCCATCCCTGCTGACCTTCTCGATGTGGTGGTCTTTCTCAAGCACTATCAGATTGGGTTTTCTGGTTTCCTTCTTGGGAAACTTTGCCTCTATTTCTCGTGGATCTCCGTAAACGTACACTTCCGTGTAGCTTCGAATTTCGCCTATCCTGCGGGTGTATCCGGAAAACGCGGTGAAGATAGACCCCGGCGGCATCTCGCTCTCTATCTTTTTTACGGGATTGGGCGTGTATGTTGCAAAGCAGATGTCCTTGTGAAGGTCGCGCGTGCAGGCCCAGTAGGTGAGGACCTTCTGAACGTTGATCACGCGGAATCCCATCGGCTTTTTCTCCACCCCGTAAAACTTGTCCAGCGTTCTCACCACTTTGTTGACGGTATCCAGCGAAACCTTACACGTCTCGGCTATAGACTTCTGGGTCATGTAGGACTCCCCAAGCTCGAGGGCCCGGTAGAGGATCTCCCTAAAAACGATGTTCTTACGGCTCATTCCACCCATTTATAAATGCCTAAGGGGCATATATATAGGTTTTTAAAGCACCCTGCCCGTGCTCCTGCAGACGTGAGCTCGACCCTATGAAAGTATTTCCTTGGCGACCTCAACAAGCCTCTTGAAGTCTATCTCCTGCAGTTTCTGCCCGAGCCCGACCCCCGGACAGTCGTCATATATCTCAAAGGAAACGCCCGTGCTCGTCCTGCGCACGAAGAATGGATAGAGTCTGCAGACGAGAGGTCTATGCGCGTATATGGTGCAGGCACCGTCCTTGAGGAAAACACACAGACCGCTCCTCTTCTTCATCTTGTACCTGAATTTTCCGGCTCCGGAGATAGGGCTGGCGAACTCCAAGGGGTGAAGTCCCGTTACCTCCGAGATCTTCTTGACCTCCCTCTCGAGCAGGTATACTATTCTGCTCCGGTGCGGCGCGTCCCCGCAGCACCTTGCACATCTCTGACACTCGAAGTGAACGTTTTTAGGTACCTCTACATTCATCAACAATAACTCGGTCGCGTGGTTTATAAATTTATTAACAGGTTCGGAGAGTATTTAATGGTAGCATGCAAGCGATCGTGTACGTGCGGACTGCCCCCGGCAGGGCCCTGAAAGCGCTCGAAAAGGTCAAAAAGATTCCGCAGGTCAGGTTTGCAGCGGCCACGACGGGCAGGTTTGACATAGTGGTCAGGGTTGAGGTCTCGGACATAAAAGAGCTTGGCGAGTGCGTCGTTGACGAAATCCAGAAAATCGATGGGGTAACGTACACGGAGACTTCGGTCATCGTCGCAACCTAAACCTAGTCGGACGATCCGGGGAGGCAAACAGATTTTAAGACAAGGGTAGAACTCTGAAGATTAGATGGAGATCCCGAAGGAATACCGTCCGCTGGAGATCGAGCCGAAGTGGCAGAAGAAGTGGGAAGAGTGGGGGATCTACAGGTTCCGCAGGGATGACAGGGAGAGCCCGACGTACATCATAGATACGCCGCCGCCATATCCCTCCGGGGAGTTCCACATGGGAACCGCCCTCAACTGGACCTACATCGACATCGTTGCCAGATACAAGAGAATGAGGGGCTTCAACGTCTTCTTCCCGCAGGGATGGGACTGCCACGGACTGCCGACGGAGGTCCAAGTGGAGAAAATCCACAAAATAAGGAAGGGGGACCTGCCACCCGACAAATTCCGCGAGCTCTGCGTGCAGCTGACGGAGAAGAACATTGCACACATGAAGGAAGAGATGAAGTCCATGGGATTCTCGATCGACTGGTCAACGGAGTACCGCACGATGGATCCCGACTACTACCGTAGAACCCAGCTTTCCTTTGTTCTCCTGCACAAAAAGGGTCTGATCTACCGTGGTGAGCATCCGGTGAACTGGTGTCCGCGCTGCGAAACGGCAATTGCCGACGCGGAAGTGGAGTACGAGGAGAGGGAGACCACCCTCCACTACATAATTTTCGAGCTGGAGGACGGAAGGAAGATTCCCATCGCCACAACAAGACCGGAGTTCCTTCCGGCGTGCGTTGCAGTTGCGGTTCACCCGGCGGATGCAAGATATCAGGACATCGTTGGGAAGAGAATAAAGGTGCCACCGTTCGGGAAGTGGGTTCAGGTGATGGATGACGAGGAGGTGGATCCAGAGTTCGGGACAGGTGTGGTTATGATATGCACTTTCGGGGACAAGACCGATGTCAGGTGGGTCAAAAAGTACAGACTGCCCGTGGTCAGGCTTCTCGATGAAAAGGGCAGGATAACGGAGGCATGGGGGAAGTACGCCGGAATGTCCGCGCAGGAATGCCGGAACGCCATCTTGGAGGACCTGAAGGCTGCCGGGCTTGTCCTGAGGTCGGAGAAGATAAAGCAAAACGTTGGGGTCTGCTGGAGATGCAAAACTCCCGTCGAGATACTCTCGAAGCCGCAGTGGTTCATGAGGGTCCTGGAGTTGAACGACCGCGCGATTAAGGAGGCGGAGAGCGTCAGGTGGGTCCCATCGCACATGCTTCTCAGGTTCATCAACTGGGCGGAATCGATGGACTGGGACTGGGTGATCTCCAGGCAGAGAATATTTGCGACACCCATTCCAGCTTGGTACTGCGTGAAGTGCGACACGCCGGTTGTTGCGGACGAGAACCATCTCCCGGTCATCCCGTGGAAAAGCAGGCCGCCGGTTGACAGCTGCCCGAGATGCGGTTCGAGAGAGTTCCGGCCCGAGACCGACGTGCTCGACACGTGGATGGACAGCTCCATAACCATATGCGTGCACGCCGGTTGGCCGGACCTAGACAGAAGGCTCTACCCGGCAGACCTGCAGCCTAACGGGACCGACATCATCCGGACCTGGGATTACTATCTGATGGTCCGTCACCTTGCCCTCATCGGCGAGAAGCCGTACAAAACGGTTTTGATAAACGGGATGGTCGTCGGCGAGGACGGGCGGAAAATGTCGAAGTCGCTCGGCAATTACGTCGACACGAGCATGGCCAGGAGGAAGTGGGGGGCGGACGCGCTCAGACAGTGGGCGGCCATCGGGGCATCCACCGGCTCGGACGTGCCCTTCAGCTGGAAGGACGTGGAGTTTGGACACAAGTTCATGCAGAAACTCTGGAACGCCATGAGGTTCGCCTCCAGGTTCACGAGTGGAGCCGGGAGCCTGAAGCCGGACAGCCTGAAGTTCACGCCCGTTGACAGGTGGATACTGAGCAGGCACGAGAAGCTGATCACAGAGGTGACGAAGCATCTGGAGGATTTCGAGTTCAATCACGCCCTCAGGAAGATTCACACGTTTGTCTGGCACGACCTGTGCGACAACTACCTTGAGGCGGTCAAGCACAGGCTGTACAGCGGGGATCCAACCGCCGACGCCGCCCGGTTCGTGCTGTACAGGGTTTTCCTCTGCGTGACGAAAATGCTGGCCCCCTTTATCCCCCACTTTGCCGAGGAAGTCTTCCAGACATTCTTCTCCCGGGATTTCCCGGAAACCGTGAGCGTCCATGTTTCGAACTGGCCTGAGCCGGATGCGAGCCTAATCGATGAGGAGAGCGAGGGTCTGGGAGAGGTGTTCAAGAAAGTTGTTCAGGCGGTCAGGCAGTTTAAGGCCAAGGAAAAGATGCCGCTCAACGCTCCTATCGCAAAGACCGCCGTGTACACGACCCCAGAACTGGCAGAAAAACTGAAAAAACTCGTTCCGGATATATCCGGTACCCTGAGAATATCCGAGCTAACGGTGCTAGACGGACCACCCGACGTTGAGGAAAAGATAACGAGTGTGGAGCTGAATATCGAAAGCGCCGGTCTAAAGTTCCGCGGCGACATGGGTCTTTTGAGGGAGGCCCTCGAAAGCGCAAATCCGGGGGAGCTGTACAACTCCATCGTGACCGCGGGTAGAGCGGTTCTTCGCTGGGAGGGAAGAGAATTCAGCCTAGGACCGGAAGACCTAAAGTTCCAGAGACGGGTCGAGTGCGCCGACGGCAGGAAGGCGATAGTTCTCGAGGATCTTCCAGTTACCGTAATCATGACTCTATGATCCACCTTTTATGGAGACCATCAGCAACACGATTATGAAAAGTATCAAAAAAGTAACGGTAGTGTAAAGCCGCATCCTCTGGTAGCTCTTCTGCTGCCTCCGCAGGATCTCCTCGCAGGATGGTGAGCACACGTATTTGTCGGTCGGAATCGGCTTGCCGCAGACTATGCAATGCCGGTGATCCTCTACCAACTCACTCACCCGGGAGAATTGTCGTTCCCGAATGCTCCTTGCCGGAGAGAATCGCCGGCAGATTGTCGATCTCGTCCCTGCCTATGACGATGCACTTTAGTTTGTGCAGGTGGATGAGCTTGGCCGCGACCGGGTCGATCACGACGTTCATTCCCGGCGAGACCCTCATCCTCCCGAAGAGCTCCACGAGCTCGGAGGTCTTCATCTCCCGTATCTTTCTCGCGTCTTGGTACTTTTTTGGATCCTTGTCGTATATTCCGTCGACATTCGATATGAAGATCAGCAGATCGGAACCGAGCGAGGAAGCCAGCATCGCCGCCACGGCGTCCGTTGTCTGTCCGGGCGTGGTCCCTCCCATCACGGGGATCTTCCCGCTCGCGAGCACGAAGGAGGCCCCCTCAACAGCCTCAAGCGGCTTCTGCTCGCAGAGGTCCCCGAGCGCCAGAATGAGGAACTTTGCATTCAGCCGCGTGATCGCTATGCCGAGCTCATCCAGCTTTAGACTGGGGATCATCAATCTCTGCCCGGCTTCTATATACAATCTGGCTGGGCCCCCTCCTCCGACCACTATTGACAGCTCGTGCCCGTCCTGTTTCAGCCTGCGGATGATCTCGGCAAGTCTTTTTGTGAAGTCTGTATCCGGTCCGGCCGGTGCCAGCACGGATCCACCCACGCAAAGGGTTACCCTCATCGCTCACCACCACTGATCTTTATTTCTGCGATAAAAAGGCCGCAGTGGCAGTGGCCCATTCGTTTGATCTCTTCCTCGTGCCATTTGCAGGGACATATCTTCGGGAGGTCTTCCTCCTTTTTCCCGGTCAACACCCTGCATGGGCAGTAGGGATAACCGTATTTTTTCTTGTTTTCCAGCAACCCTCTTAGGATTGTGTTGACGAGCTCTTCGTCCGGGTTGAGGGAGTACCCCTTCATCCTCGCGTATCTCTCCAGCCTCTCCCTCAGCTTTTTTATTTCCTCATCGTCTGCCATCACAACTACCATCCAATTTCAGCTGTTTAAATAGGCTGGAAGAGGCTGTCCGGGAGGGCCGGGTTTATACTGATGTCGCTGAAGGTTACTCTGATATTGTCAGCCGAATAAGATATCTGCTGGCCGGGATAGGTCCGTGCGAAGCTGGCGGCGTATCCAACAAGCATGGAATAGTACACCCAGAATTCATCGAAGCTTATCCCAACATTTTCGAAAGTTCTCCAGTTTTCATTTTCAAACCTCGTCCAGCCGGCCTGCAATCCCCAGTCGAGTATGTAGCTTATCCTTGCCCCATTCTCGTTCAAGGCATCCATTCTCAGGACGATGTTTTGGGTGTTCAGATTTCTGGCGTAAACATCAACTCTCCTAATGTTCTGATTTTCAAGAAACACGACGAAGCTGAGACTGTGAATCTCCGGAGGCTGCTCGTTCTCCTGCTGCGGAACGTTCTCCTCGGGGGGTTCCTGCTCGACCTGCTTCGGTCCGAC
Organism: Hadarchaeota archaeon (SeqCode); assembly: GCA_964654915.1. GTDB lineage: Archaea > Hadarchaeota > Hadarchaeia > Hadarchaeales > Hadarchaeaceae > JAVZGN01. The sequence continues at coordinate 6,830 of CAZZKZ010000152.1, read as the reverse complement.
AACCACGGAGACGTGCACGCGACCCCCCTCGACATTGCCCGACACAAGTGCAATCAGACCGCCCCTCTCAAAACAGGTCCCGGTGAAGCTCAGGACACGTGCGGTTCCAATCGGAGTCCAGTTTTCCCTCCTCAGAGCCTCGCTGAACAGCTGAATCGCCCTCTCAAGATTATCTCTGCCGGAATATGTGACTATCACATAGTTTTCCTCGGCAGATTCGCTCTCCTTGGTGAATCCGGCCGGCACCTCGAACCCGCCCGGCCCGAAAATCGGGGCCCGAGGTCTCGGGACAAAAACAAAACCAATTACTGCTGCAACTAGGGCCAACGCCGCTACAATCACAAGCGGTCGTTCCATCTCTCTCTAAAATCCCCTTGGGCTTTCAGGAGTTTAATCGTTATCTCTTTTTGAACTCGGTGTAACCGCACCTGCCGCACGAATACCTGTTCTCATGCTCCGCCAGAAAAACCCCATCACCGCAACGCGGGCACTGGCGTCGCAGTCTTTTAACTCGATCCCCATCAATCTTGTACAGCTTGGGTTTCCGTCCTCCAACTTTCTCGGTCATTTCTTCTCCTCCTCGGGTGGCTTTTCCCTCTCCAAGAGATACTTCGGTTCTAGAGATTTCAGCATCTCCTCCGTCTTGTAAACCCTTGCTATCCCGGAGGATTCGGCCTTCCCGTGCAAACTTGTTATCTTCTCTATTACTATAACCTCCTGACCGGTGCCGAGAGCCTCCGTCAACTTGGCTTTCACCTCCGCCCTCCTTGGCGTCGGCGCCCCGGGATGCTTCACCCTGAACCTGAGCTCCTTTCTCTGCAGGAGCGGGTTTTCAACGATTTCTTCGATTTCCAGCTCCATGGATATCCTCCATCAGCATTACTCCATCAGTTTTAAAACTGTTCCTCTTCGACAGGGATAAACTTCTCAAGAATTCTGGCGAGTTCCTGCTTCTTCTCCTCCGTGACCTCCACTAACACCGTTCCCTGACCGGGCTGACCGTAGAGAACAATCGACCCCGGCGGGGAGACAAGCACGGCGGGGATGGTTGCCAGATCCTCCTCCCCCTCAACCACTATCCTAGTCCTGCCCCCCGCCTCTTCTAGAACCCTCCAGAGCTGAGGGGAAAGAGTGCCGGCGGCGTTTTTGACCCTGACCTCCCGGTAGACTTGGGAGCAGATTAGGTTCAGAACATCTTTCGGCGCCTCCCTCCTTTCGATCTTGAAATCTACTATCATTATGTCCGGCAGCAACCCTGCCGAGATTAGGCTGGAGCTGACGAAGTCACCGACGGATATCGTCCTCGGGGGATTTTTTTCTCTGATGATTTCAACTATCTTCCCCACATCACGCTCGAGAATTCCAAGCGGTTTCTTCAGCCTGTCACGCAGTTCCTCCGGGAGTTTCAGCATCGTTTTCGTTTGCACAGAATTACTGATTTTCATTCCCTAATTATCCTTACCCCGGGTGCTTTTATTTGATCTGGGAGAGCATATTTTGTGGTGAAAAAAACTGTACACGATTCCGTTCACGGAAGCATAGTTGTCGGTGGAGCAGTCCTCGAGCTTCTGGACACGGCTGAGGTTCAGAGGCTGCGCGGGATAAAGCAGCTCGGACTGGCGAACATCGCATTTCCGGGAGCCAACCATACCCGCTTTGAGCACGCCCTTGGTGCATCCTACATGGCGGAGAGAGTTTCCGCGGCCCTCAGGTTGCCGAGAGACGAGAGAGAGCTGCTGAAGGTCACAGCTCTTCTGCATGACGTTGGGCATGCCCCCTACTCCCACACCTTCGAGCAGCTGATGCTCGACATGATCGGGCTGGATCACATGGAGATCACCGGGGAAATCTTGGAGGGTAAAATCCCGGTTGATGATTCCAAAAGGCTCGAGAAGCTTGGTGTGCCGAAAACGTGTGAAATTCTCAGGAAGTGGGGGTTCTCGGCCAGAGAGGTTTCCAGTCTTTTGCTCGGAAAGCACGAAAAAAGGTATCTCGGGGACGCCCTGCACGGGGAAATCGATGTCGACCAACTGGACTACCTCCTCCGGGACGCTCACTTCACCGGAGTTGCTCTGGGAATGGTCGACGCGGAGAGAATAATAAACACGTTGGTGGTGAGGAAGGGCAGGCTCTGCGTGATGGAAAAGGGAGTGGAGGCGGTTGAGGGGCTGCTCACAGCCCGCAGTCTGATGTACAGCTCTGTCTACTACCACCACACGGTCAGAACGGCGGAAGTTATGCTTGCGAATGCTGTGGATCTGGCGGTCAGCGGGATGACCAGAAGGGAGATCAGGGGGCTGTTTCTGATGAGAGACTCCCAGCTAATGGAAACGCTGAGTTCGGTCGGCGGTCTGGTGACGGAGCTCGTGATCAGGCTGAGGTACAGAAAGCTCTTCAAGCCTGTTTACGTCAGGCCTAGGGCTAGGCTGTCCGAGGAGGAGAAGGCAGAGTATCTTGAGAAATTCGGGAGATGGTCGAAGATACGCAAGATGCAGAACGAGATGGCTGAGGAAGCGGGTGTCGAGGTCGGAAGGGTCATGCTGGATGTGCCGGTGGTGGACATAATCGTGTCCGAGCCCAGAATCTCCCGGGTCGAGATGCCGGTTGTCTGCAGAGGAAAGATATGTAGTCTGAACGAGATATCTCCGCTCGCGGAGGCAATCAAGATGCGCCAGAGTCCCAAGTTCTTCCTGAGGGTGCTAGCCGATCCAGCGTTCGAAGACAGGGTTAAGAAAGTAGCTAGGAAGATGTTCGACTGATCAGGTTGCAATCGCGCGCAGGCCCCTTTCGGTGGGTTTCAGTCTTCCGTCGAGGTAACCAAGCATCTGCAATCTGGTTATCTGTGATTTCGTGACTATCAGCGGCATGCCCACCTCTGCAGATATCCTCTCGATTGGCTCCCCGCGGTTAAGCAGCTTCATTATCTCCCTTCCGGCCTCTCCAACTAGGAATTCATCGGCCAGTCTCTGCTTAACGGCCTCGGGCAGTCTTGCTCTCGCCAATATCTTGTCCAGCGCCTCGGCGCCCGGCCTCACCTTGTACTTCTTGAGTATGATTCTCTGGCAAATTTTCGCCCCGGCGATCGCGGATCTCAGGGTTTCGAGATCTTTTACAAACTCGTAAAGTTCCGATCCCATCCTCTGAGGCTGGACGGTGGGTTGCGTGCGGGAGCACTCCATCAGCTTGCTCCGGAGCTCCTCGATCTCCTTCTCAAGTCTGCGCTGTTTGAGTACGCCTCCCCTACCCCACAGCATCATGGCAAGCAAAATTATCACGAGGCCCATCAGCACGATGTCTATCCACAACAAGCTTTCACCTCACTCACTTTTTGTCCACTCTATTTAAAAGATTGCCGCTGGCGAGTTCTCTCGCAAGCGGTTTTGAAAGGTGTCTTCTGGCCCTTGGGGGAACCTCAAACTTTCCGGCAGTGATCTCACGTTGTACGGGTCTGTACTCCGCCGCGCTCTCCGGCAGTTTCTTCCCGCATTTTGGGCATCTATAACCCTTTTTCCTGCCAAGGGACTTCATCCGCTTTCTGCAGGAGGGACAGGACGGATTCACCTTCACCTTGATCTCCACCGGACTGACCACCTCCAGCTTCTCAAGATTCAGGGTTGGAGGCAGTCCGGGCTTTTCCTTCACGCTCCCGTGCACGATAACCTCGTCGCCCGGAACCAACTCCTTCACCATTTTTCTGAAAAACCTAGTGGGCTCATACGCCGCGCAGTGCAGCTCTCCGGTTTCATCCCTTATGGTGAATATGACGTGCCCTCCCGGGATCACCCTCGGCCTAGAACTCACGATCCCGTGAACGGAGAAAGAACGCAGCGGCTTCACTTCGCATATCCTTGCCTCGATGAGGTGCTCATCCGTTGCCTGATTGGTTTTGTAGATGATCCACCGCTCGATCGGTTCCATGACCCGGAGCATGCCGGCGGCCTTCTTCAGTATTTCCGGATCTTCTCCCCTGATTCCGTAGAGCACAGGGCAGGGGGTATGCGGGGTTATCTTTATCTCTCCGGTTAAAGGGTCAAGGTTGTCAAACGTCAGCGGAAATGTGGCCCTGTCCATCTCCTTCACGCTTTCAGGATCTATCCGCCTGACCTTTGTCCGGTTTTTTGGATTTCTGTACGCTATCAGCTCAAATGTCCAATCTCTGTTCAGGGGATGACCGATGGCCGCTAGTGCTCCGATTATGCCTTTTCCCTTTCTGAACTCGTGAATTTCCGCCCCCACGGAAGCGGCGAGCCTGCGGGCCTCATCGATCGTTGCAACATCCCTAACAACCCTGAAGGCGAATTCAGACAGGGGGGCAGGTATCTTAAGCTTGGGGTAAAAAACCACCCCGGGGTTCGTTTTCTCATCATTTTCTGCCAGCTCGGCAACGGTCGCCAGCACCTCCTGCTTCACCCGTTTTAACACCTGATCAGGAACGTCGAGAAGGAAAGCCACGGCGCAATTCCCCCTCGTCTTCTCCGGCCAGCACGGATTGAGCCTGATGAGCTTCGGATATCCGACCAAGGTGGCCCCTGCCCCCTGGACCCTCTCAATGGCCACCGCGCCCACGTAGGTTGTGCACATTCCCTTCGGCGAATCTGTATCATCGATTCCAACGTGCAGGAACATGTTCCCCACCAATTCAGTAATTTTACTCGACCATAAGCTTTTTTAGACGCGCAAAAGCAGGGGGTCAGAGAGCCATGAAGGCCATACTCATAGTTTGCGACGGAATGTCTGACCGCCCGGTCCCTGAACTCGCATACAAAACCCCCTTAGAGATAGCGAAGAAGCCGAATATTGACTGGCTGGCCAAGCACGGGGTGTGCGGGATAATGGACACTGTGGAAACCGGGGTCCCGCCCGGAAGCGACACCGCCCACTTGGCCCTGCTGGGGTATAACCCCTTTGAGGTTTACACGGGGAGGGGGCCTTTTGAAGCCGCGGGGGCGGGAATAGACCTAAAGCCCGGGGACATCGCATTTCGGGCCAACTTTGCCACGGTTGACGAGAATGGTCTGATTGTGGATAGACGGGCGGGCAGGATAGAGGAGACAAAGCCGCTTGAGGAAGCAATCAGCAAGATAAAGGTCAGGGGGGCTGAGATAATCTTCAAGTCAACCGTGGGGCACCGCGGCGTGTTGGTTCTGAAAGGGAGCGGGCTCTCGCACGAGGTTTCCGACTCCGACCCGCATACAACCGGGGTCAAACCGCTCAAGGTGGTGCCCAAGCTAGCGAGTGAGAAGGGAACCCCGGAGTACCCCGTCATAGCCGGAGGGGTCAGGAAGCTTGTCATAAGGAGGAGCAGGGCCCTCAAGACGGCGAAGATTCTGAACGAGTTTTCCAGAAAGGCCCACGAGATTCTGAAAAACCACGAACTCAATCAGAGAAGGGTAAAGGAGGGAAAACCGCCGGCAAACTACATTCTCATCAGGGGGCCCGGAATGGTGCCTCACCTCACCCCGTTCGAAGAGAGGACCGGTCTCAAGGGGGCCTGCGTTGCCGCCGCAGCACTAGTCAAGGGTGTATGCAGGCTGGCAGGGATGACCGTGGTTGATGTTCCAGGTGCCACGGGTAGCGTGAACACCGATCTCGGAGCCAAGGTTAAAGCCACCCTGAAACTCCTAGAGGATCACGATCTGGTTCTTCTACACATAAAGGGTCTCGATGAGGCCTCCCACGACAAGAACGCTAGGAAGAAGGTGGAGTTTATAGAAAAGATCGATTCTTATCTCCCGCAGCTGATAGAGGCGGCGGACTTTATCGTGCTGACAGCGGACCACACGACCCCCGTCAGCGTTGGAGACCACACGGCCGATCCCGTGCCGGTTGTGATTTACGGGCCGGGCGTGCGCGTCGATGATGTGGAAAGCTTCGGGGAGAGAAGCGCCGCAAGGGGAGGCCTGAACAGGATCGAGGGGCGGCATCTCCTGCCCATTCTCGTGGACCTCATGGGGAAGAGCAAAAAGTTCGGCGCCTGAGCCTGCCGATTTCTTTCGGCCCAAAGACACCGAACTCCGTTATGAACGCGGTTATGTTGCTTGCGGGGGTAATGTCGAAGGCGGGATTCCAAACCTGAACTCCCCGCGGGATTGTTCGCACATTGCATAACCTAGCAACTTCATCGGGGCCCCTCTCCTCTATCGGTATCTCCTTCCCGCTGCTTATGCTGAAGTCGAAGGTGTCGGACGGGGCCGCGATGTAAAACGGTATGCCGTTTTCCTTGGCAAGAACCGAGAGGGAGTATGTTCCGATCTTGTTGGCCGTATCACCGTTTGCGGCTATCCTGTCCGCACCGACTATCACCACATCCACATCTCCCCTGGACATCGCATATCCCGCTGCTCCGTCGACAATCACCTTTACGGGTATCCCATCCCTTTTTAGCTCCCAGGCGGTGAGTCTGGCTCCTTGGAGCAGGGGGCGTGTCTCTGTAGCGATTACCTTCACCCTTTTTCCTTTCTCCACGCACGCCCTGACCACGACGAGGGCGGTTCCGTAGCCGACCGTGGCGAGCGCCCCGGCGTTGCAGTGGGTGAGAATGGTTGATCCATCCGGGATCAGCTTCTCACCATTTTCACCTATCCGCCTGTTCTTGTCTATGTCCTCCTCCGCCATCCTGCACGCCTCGCTTACCGCCGTTTCCCTGACATCCTTCGCCTTCTTGCAGGCCGTGAGAATCCTATCGATCGCAATGAAGAGGCTTACGGCCGTTGGTCTGGTCTTCCTCAACCTTCTGGCGGTTTTTTCCAAGTCAGCCAAGATTTCCTCCCGTGATTTCCCCCTGCTTCTGATGGCTGCCAGAGCCAGCGCCATTGCCCCGGCAACGCCCA
>CAZZKZ010000151.1:0-2487 GCA_964654915.1 Hadarchaeota archaeon (SeqCode) | reverse complement strand
ATGGCCAAGAGAAAGCGGCTTGTTCTGGCCGTAGGTTACAACTTCAGATTTCATCCGGGGATGAGGAAGGTGAAGAAGATGCTGGAGGAGGGGTCGATCGGGCAGGTGGTGTGGGGTAGGGCCATCGTCGGACAGTACCTCCCGGACTGGAGACCGTGGCAGAATTACCGGAGGAGTTACACCGCAAGGAGGGAAATGGGCGGGGGGATAATTTTGGACGGGTCGCACGAGATCGACTACATGAGGTGGCTCGTGGGGGAGGTTGAAAGCGTCGTGTGCTTCGCCGGAAAGCTGAGTTCTCTGAAGGTCAACGTGGAGGACTCCGCCGATATCCTGATGAGACACAGAAAGGGCAGGATGTCCAACGTACACATGGACTTCGTCCGGAGAGACTACTTCAGGGAATGTGAAATCGTCGGAGAGGAGGGAACGATCAGGTGGAGCTTCCCGTCCGGAAGCGTGGAGTGGTACTCGGCGAAGACCAAAAACTGGAAAACCGTGTACGGAGGGTGTGACCCGAACGAGATGTATGTTGAGGAGATGCGACATTTTATCAGATGCATTCGGGGAAAGGAGGCTCCACTAGTGAGCGGGGAAGAGGGAAGGAGAACTCTTGAGGTAGCCCTCGCCGCAAAGGAATCTGCAACAAGCGGAAAGGCCGTGAGGGTGGGGTGAGGGCCGTGACCGTCCCCCCGAAAAGGAAGGTCGTTGCGATAGTCCAGGCGAGGGTCGGTTCAACGCGCCTCCCGAGAAAGGTTCTCGAGGAGATTGAAGGCAGACCGATGCTCTGGCACGTGATAGAGAGAGTCAAGAGGGCCAAACTTGTGGATGAGGTGGTTGTCGCGACCACGGACAGGGAGGAGGACTCTGCCGTGGAGAAGATCGCCAAAGAGTGCGGAGTGGCATGCTTCAGAGGAAGCGAGGAGGACGTGCTGGACAGGTATTACAGGGCAGCCGAGAAGTTCGGGGCAGATGTCATCGTCAGGATAACGGCAGACTGTCCTATGATGGATCCTGAAATCATCGACAAGGCGATCAGAATGTTTCTCGACGGTGATTTTGACTACGTGAGCAACACCATGCCTCCCACCTTTCCGGACGGACTCGATGTCGAGGTTTTCTCGTTCGAAGCGCTCAGAAGAGCTTGGACGGAGGCAAAAAAGGCCTCGGAAAGAGAGCACGTGACGCCGTACATCAGAAATCACCCGGAAATTTTCAGGCTGGGAAACCTCAGGTCCGATGTCGATCTCTCCCACATGAGGTGGACCGTCGACAGGATCGAAGATCTCATGTTTGTGAGGGAAGTCTACAGGGAACTCTACGTGGAGGGCGAAGTGTTTCGCATGGGGGATGTTCTGAGGCTGCTGGAGAGAAGGCCGGAGCTTATGGAGATCAACCGGCACATTGAGAGGGATGAGGGATATAAGAAGTCGCTGAGGGAGGATAGGGTTGTGAGGCCGTGATGTGCTACCGGAGGGACGATGGTGAGTAAGGGAATCAGACTGTGGAGAAAGGCTAAGAGGCTCATACCCGGCGGAACGCAGCTTCTCTCTAAGAGATCGGAGATGTTCCTGCCGGAGCAGTGGCCGTCCTACTTCAGCAAGGCGAAGGGGGTCGAGGTCTGGGATCTCGACGGGCGGAGATACATCGACACTTACATGGGGATAGGAGCGTGCATTCTCGGGTACGCCGACGACGACGTGAACGAGGCCGTGAAGGGGGTGATTGACGAGGGGTCCATGTGCACGCTCAACTCGCCTGAGGAGGTGGAGCTGGCCGAGCTGCTCGTCAGGCTGCACCCATGGGCGGAGATGGTGAGGTACACCAGAAGCGGAGGGGAGGCGATGGCCGTCGCCGTGAGGATCGCAAGGGCCTACAGCGGGAGGGACAAGGTCGCCTTCTGCGGGTACCACGGATGGCACGACTGGTATCTGGCCGCGAACCTCGCTGATGAGAGAGCACTCGATGGCCACCTGCTTCCGGGGCTGAAGCCTCTGGGGGTTCCCAGGGCGCTGAAGGGCACGGCCATTCCCTTCCACTACAACAGGATCGAGGAGCTGGAGAGGATCGTCGAGACAAACGAGATCGGCGTGATAGTCATGGAGCCTCAGAGGGAGCATCCGCCGGAGGGCGGATTTCTGCAGAAGGTCAGGAAGATCGCCGATGAGATCGGGGCCGTCCTGATCTTCGACGAGATTTCGTCCGGGTGGAGGATGAACGTCGGCGGGATTCACCTGATCCACGGGGTTAAACCGGATATCGCCGTTTTCGGGAAGGCCATGAGCAACGGGTTCCCGATGGGGGCCGTAATCGGAAGGGAGGAGGTTATGGACGTCGCTCAGGAGAGCTTCATAAGCAGCACTTACTGGACGGAGAGGATCGGGCCGGCCGCGGCGATAGCGACCATCCGGAAGCTGAGGAGGTGCAGGGTGCCCTCGCACGTGAAAAGGGTCGGGAAGAAGGTCATGAAGGGATGGGAAGAGCTTG
>CAZZKZ010000150.1:0-6910 GCA_964654915.1 Hadarchaeota archaeon (SeqCode) | reverse complement strand
ATGGCCCTGGAGGAGGTCGGGCCGAGAATCTCCTTGAGCCGCATTATTCTCTCGATTGGGCGGGGGCAGTCGATCAGGTCGATGAGGAGGAGCCTGTCCCACCTCACGGCCTCCTCCATGGCCTCGGCGACCTTCTCGTCGCTCCCGATGGCGAGGACGGCGAGGATGTCGGCCCCGGCCCTGAAGGCTATCCTGGCCTCGAGGTCTCCGGCGTCCATCGTCTTGAAGTCGGCGACGATGATGGCCCCGGGCGCGGCCCTCCTCAGGGCGGGGATGAGGCTGTCTGCCCCGTGCCTCTTGATGGCCGGTGTGCCCGCCTCGATTATCCCCGCACCGGCCGAGTGAACCCTTGCGGCCAGGTCTGCGATGGTCCCGATGTCAGAGTCTATGTCAAGGGCGACCTGGAGCTCGGGTGGGGAGAGCTTTGCCGGCATCCGGATTAGATTCGGTGGCGGGTGAATTAAAAGGAATGTTCGGGGCGGTGGACCCAGCCCGGGCGGAGCCGATGTGAGCCTTGGCCGATCTCCTTCAATGTGCATGCCATGTCCTCTTGAACTTTCTGTATTTTTCTCAGAGCACATACCATGTCCCCCTGAATCCTCCTGATCTCCTGGAGGAGCTGATGAGTTTGACGGTTCGAGTTCTCAATTATCTCGTCTGGCGCTCGGAGCTCTCCATGATTCTCTGCGTCTGCCTCTGGCTCAGAACTGTTGTAACAATCAGAGGGAGGGGTATCGAGAGGAAGCCCTCGAAGCTCGGCATCCGCATTATCCCTGCCCTGTCCCCTATTTTGCTTTTTCAAGCCGGGTTTCGGGTTGGAAGTAGTTTATTAGGGAGAAACAGGATCTGGGGTTCGCGGAAAATCCTGCACAACGCCGGGCGACCGGCCGCATGGTTTTTGTTATGGAGATCTCCTGTTTGTTCTGGGAGAATGGAGAGGGTCACCCCAGAAAGCCTGATGGAGATGAAAGCGCGGGGCGAGCCGATAGTGATGATATCTACCTACGACTACGTCACGGCGAGGATCGCGGACGAGTGCGGGGTTGATGCGATTCTCGTTGGAGACTCGCTGGCCGGCCCTGTTCTTGGCCTGCCGAACACGCTCGGGGTGACGATGGACGACATGATCCACCACACGAGGGGAGTCTCCCGCGGGGCGGCGAGGGCGATGGTCGTCGGAGACATGCCGTTCATGTCCTACCAGGCGAGCCCGGAGGACGCGGTGAGGAACGCCGGGAGGCTTGTGAGGGAGGGCGGAGCTCAGGCCGTGAAGGTTGAGGGCGGGGGCAGGATGGTCGAAAGGGTGAGGGCGATAGCCGAGGCCGGGATTCCGGTGGTCGGACACATAGGCCTCACGCCCCAGTGGATCCTGCAGCTCGGGGGCTACAGGGTCGCAGGCAGGGTCGCCGATGCCGCGAAGAGGCTGGTCGAGGATGCGGTCGCGCTTGAAAGGGCCGGGGCCTTCTGCATCATCATCGAGTGCGTGCCCTGGCAGGTCGGAAAGGCCATAGCGGAAAGGCTGAGGATACCGGCGATAGGGTGCGGGGCCGGGCCGCACTGCGACGGGCAGGTCGTCGTTCTCGCCGACATCATCGGGATGAGCGAGAGGGTCCCGAAGTTCGTGAAGAGATACGCGGAGATCGGAGCGGAGATCTCCGGTGCCCTCAGGAGGTTCAGGCAGGAGACTAAGGAGAGAAGATTTCCGGACCTCGAGCACAGCTACTCGATGCCGCCGGAGGAGGAGAAGGAATTTGCCTCTTGGCTGGAATCCGCGGCATCTTTAAATAGCGAGAAATCGAAGGGAAATCAGAGGTGATGGTGTGGCGTATGTTGTGAAGTCCGCCGTAAAGGATCTGCTGAGAAAGCTGAAGGTCAGAGCCAGCGAGGATTTCATGAAGGGGCTTGACGCTCTGGTTGAGGAGGCCTGCAAGAAGGCCGCAAAGAGAGCGGCAGACAACGGCAGAAAGACACTGAGAGCCAGCGATCTCTGAAGAGAGATTTTTCAGCCTGAAGTCTTTATTCTTTCAATTTTTCTTCTTCCCATGGCCTGAATGTACTCCACTTCCTGGCCCTCGCGGATCTCTCCCCTGAGGTTCATCGGAATCGGCAGCTCGAAGGTCTCGTAGGTCGTCAGGTCCATCAGCTGGGCGTTGTTTCCGACCACGGCGATGACCTGCGCGCTTCCCCTCTCGATTATCGGGACCTCTATCTTCGCGCTCGTCGGCTTGACGATCGTGTGCTTCTGGCCGTCGAATATCCCTATCGCGTCTATCTTCGCCTTCGCGTGCCCGTGCTTGCCCGGCGCCGAGGTCGTGTAGCCGACTATCCTGCACGGCTCGTTGTCGATGACGACGAACCTGCCCTCCTTAAGCTTTCCCACCTCGGTTACCTCGATGGCCATCTCCTCACCTTCTCCTTTTTATCCGTCCGGATGTTTAAAAATTTGCCGATTCCGCCGCGTTCAGCAAACATGACTTGAACGGTGGTCGATCCCGCCGGGGCTTATATATCCGTGCAGCTGAAAAAAATCACTGAAATGCTTAAATAAACTGCAGATAAATGGGTGATGACAAAATGGCAGAGAAACCGATGGACGTCCTGAACAAGGCGCTGGGCTCGCAGGTGCTCGTAGGCGTCAAGAGCGGAAAAGAGTTCAGGGGGAAGCTGGTCGGCTTCGACCTGCACGTGAATGTCGTCCTGGATGACGCCGAGGAGCTGCAGAACGGGGAGACGAGGAAAAGGTACGGCAGGCTCGTCATCAGGGGCGACAGCGTGATCTACGTTTCTCCGGGAGTGTGAGGCCCGGATGACGAAGGGAACGCCTTCGATGGGGAAGCGGCACAAAGTACAGCACATAAGGTGCCGGAGGTGCGGGAGGAGATCTTACCACGCGCAGAAGAAGGTCTGCGCCGCCTGCGGCTTCGGAAAGTCCAGAAGGATAAAGCAGTACAGCTGGAAGAACAAGGAGATTCTGGGCAGGCGGGAGAGGCTCCGTTAATCAGGCAAGGATCACCTGCCCGCCGTAAAGGTCCCAGACGGTCACCTGTCCACCGGATATCTCAAACCTGACCAGCTCGCAGGCGTATCTCAGGTTCATCTCGTTTTCAACCTCATCCTCGCCCGCGCCGCTCTCGAGCATTTCCGCGGCCAGGCGGGCGAGGCGGGCGAGCCTGAGAAATCTGGGAGAGACCCTCTCCTCTATCCTGAGGCCGCAGACCTCCACCCCCGAGATGTGGAGGATTCTGGCGCGGAGGCTCGCCTCGACCCTGAGGCTTCCGTCCGGCATCCACAGGAGAGAGATCGAGTTCTCGTCCGCCGGATGCACGGAGATCTCCCTGAAGCCCGAGAAGCTCCAGCCCTTCTCTATGCGCGCGTTCAGGAAGGAGACGATTCTCTCCTCCACCCGTTCGGAGTTCTCGCCCAGCATGCCGGTCCCGTACATCGAGGCAAGGACGCCCGACCGCACGACCTCGGAGAGCTCGCGCTCGATGCAGGAGGCCGTTGCCCTGGTCGTCGCTATCGACGAGAGGAGGTTGATGGTCTCGGCCTGCCTCCTGTAGCTCTGCCTGAGGGTCTCCGCCGCCAGGGCAGAGATGAGGATGGCCATGACCGCGAAGACCGCGAGGACGGCGAAGCCCCTATCCCGTCCTGAAAAGCGAGACCTCGACCTCGAAGACATCTGCACGCGCCTCCGCCTCGCCCCTCACGGAGATCAGGGCGAACCTTCCGGAAAACTTGAAAACATCCCCCGCGCCCGCGTTCTCGTGCGTCCTAACGGTCACGCATCTTCCATCCTCTGTCCTGACGCGGACCTCAACGGCGAAGTCCCGCGGGCGGATCCTCTCCAGCAGGTCTGCGGTCTCCCGCCCGGGGCCGTCAATCCTGTTTTCCAGAATGCCCTCGGCGAGCGTCCTCAGGTGGGACCTCCCGGAGTTCTCCGCCATCGCGTTGGCCAGCAGGTGATAGATGTACTGGGCCTTCAGCTGGAGCTGCCTTCTGGCGGCGCTCGCGAGGGCGTCCGACTGAACGGCATGGAGGAGAACCCCGGAGAGGATGACCAGAACCGTCATGAAGGAGAGGGCGATGATGTCGCTGAGGCCGGCCTCGCCTATTCCCTCCAGACCACCACCTCCATCAGCCCGGCCTCCATCCTGAAGTTGTCGAAAACGGCGACTGGGAGGGAGATCGAGGAGGTCTGCGCGTTCGCCGGAGGCTCCGGGCCGCACGTGACGGTGACCTCCTCTATCCCTCGCCAGAAGGTGAGCCTCAGCCTGTAGGCGAAGTTCTCGCCCCCGATCGAGATCCTGCAGGGAAGCTCCCCGACCCTCGCCGGGTTGACCACGTGGCTCCTGCCTCCGGACGGTGGGCGTAGCTCCTCGAGGGCGAGGTGGTTCGCGATCGAGGATGAGGCCTCGATCAGGCTGCAGGCTGAGGATATCTCCCGGTGGCGGGAGTACGCGGAGACGAGCAGGAGGAGAAAGACGGCCACCAGCAGGAAGGCTGCGGCGGTCTTGAAAATCCTCACGACGTCCAAACCGACAGCCTCCCATCCGAGATGGAGACCCTCACCCTGTGGCGGCCGGCCTCAATGGGCGGAAGGTTCTCGCGGAATCTGTACGGCAGGCCCTCCTCCGGGTAGGCGATCTCGCCCGCGCGTATCCGGTTGTCGGAAAAGTGGATCGTGCGGCCGGCCGGCACCTCGATCTCGACGAGCCTCTCCCCGCCGAAGGCCGAGACCTCCCTGCACGCCTGCGCTATCCTCTCAACGGCGTTGAAGACCCCCTGCCTCTCGATCAGCCCCCTCACCGCGAGATAGCCGATCGATCCGGCGGAGATGGAAAGGATGGCGAGCACAACCAAGCCGAGGTTTCCTAGACCATCCATATCAGATCAGGGTCAGTGAAAGGATCGCCGTCTGCTCCGTTCCGTCCTCTCCGGCAGCCTTCACCGTGATGGTGTGCGTGCCCCTGGGGGCCTCCGGGCCGACCCTGACCGTCAGGGTTGAGCCGAACGTTGGCTGACCGCTTCCCGGCGAGAAGCTGCATCTGACGTTTTCCGGAATCCCCGTCGCTATCAGTGCGACCGTCCTGTCGTAGGGCGTTATCTCCTCAACCAGCACGCTCAGGCTCGCCGAGTTTTCCCCCGACGCCGGGACGCCAAGGGTGAGGCTGTGCTCGGGCTGCCCCTCGATCCTCACCGTGAACGACAGCATGCTCTGAACACCCCTGCCGACCTGTGCGTAGACGGCGTACCCGATGCCGAGCCCGACGATCAGGAGGAAGATTCCGGCGAAGATCTTCATCGCCAGGGGCTCGACCCCTCTCTCGTCCAGACCCATCACCTCCTTCTTTTCTCCCTCTCTTGGAGGCTTCCCCTTTTAAACCCTGCGCGGGCGCCGACCGCCACGTTAAAATCGTGCGAGGGTGAGGGGAGACCGAGAATGTCGATCGAGAAGGTAAGGAAGAGGGACGGGAGGCTCGAGGACTTCGATCAGGGGAAGATAACCGGGGCCATTCACAGGGCCCTGATGGCCGCGGGGAAGAGGGACGGGAAGGTTGCCAAGAGGCTGTCCGGCAGGGTCGTGCGGATCCTCGAGCGCAGGTTCGAGGTCCCGTCAGTCGAGCAGATCCAGGACACGGTTGTTGAGGTCCTCAGGAGGGAGGGTTTCGGGGACGTCGCCCGCGAGTACGAGGAGTACAGGAGGAGGAAGGCCGAGCTGCGGGAGCTGAGGGAGAGGTTCGGGATCGACGCGGAGCCGAAGCTGACCGCGAACGCCCTCGAGGTCCTCCGCGAGCGCTACCTCCTCAAGAACGAGAGGGGGGAAACCGTCGAGACCCCCGCCCAGATGTTCGGCAGGGTGGCCAGGGCCATCGCCGGGGTGGACGGGAAGTTCGGGGAGGACGCGGACAGGGCCTACGAGCAGTTCTTCAGGGCCATGAGCAGGCTCGAGTTCCTCCCGAACTCCCCGACCCTCTTCAACGCCGGGACCCCGATGGGCCAGCTGAGCGCCTGCTTCGTCCTGCCGGTGGAGGACTCGCTGGACAGCATCTTCACGGCCGTCCACCACACGGCCCTGATCGAGCAGACCGGGGGCGGTGTCGGCTTCAGCTTCTCGAGGCTCAGGCCGAAGGGGGACATCGTGAGGTCGACGAAGGGCGTGGCCTCGGGCCCGGTCTCCTTCATGAGGGTCTTCGATGTGGTCACCGACGTCATAAAGGCGGGTGGAAGGAGGAGGGGCGCGATGATGGCCGTCCTCAGCGTCGACCACCCGGATGTGGAGGAGTTCATAACGGCCAAGGCCGAGCCCGGGCGGCTCTCGAACTTCAACCTCTCCGTCGCCGTGACGGACCGCTTCATGAGGGCGGTCGTGAGGGACGGGTGGCACGAGCTCGTGAACCCGCGGAACGGCGAGGTCGTGAGGAGGGTCAGGGCGAGGGAGATCTGGAGGCTCATGGTCAGGAGCGCCTGGAAAACCGGTGACCCCGGCCTCCTCTTCATCGACGAGGTCAACAGGAGGAACCCGGTCCCGGCCGCGGGGAGGATAGAGGCGACCAACCCCTGCGGGGAGGTCCCGCTCCTCCCCTACGAGTCGTGCAACCTGGGGAGCGTGAACCTGGGCAGGATGGTGAGGAAGGGAGAGATTGACTGGGAGAGGCTGGGCGAGACCGTCCGGCTAGGGGTTCACTTCCTGGACAACGTGATCGAGGCCAACGTCTATCCGGTTCCGGAGATAGAGAGGATGACGAAGTCTAACAGGAAGATAGGGCTCGGGGTCATGGGCTGGGCGGAGTGCCTCGTGAAGATGGGGATCCCCTATGACTCGAGGGAGGCCGGCGGGCTGGCCGGCAGGGTCATGAGGTTCATCTCGGAGACCGCGAGGAGGGAATCGGTCGAGCTGGGCGAGAGGCGC
>CAZZKZ010000149.1:0-3382 GCA_964654915.1 Hadarchaeota archaeon (SeqCode) | reverse complement strand
CGTCGGGCCGGTGCTGAGGAGGCCCCCCCCCCGAGAGTAGCGGATCTGGCGGCTGTGATATCACCCTGACACGGTGAAGGTCGTGGGTTCGAATCCCACCGGGCCCACCACGTGAACTTTTCGATACGGGAACCGAGCTTGTTTCTAATGTTGGTTTTGTTTTAAAACCTTTTGAATCATGGAGGCATAGTGCTAGCTGATGGGGAGCGTGAAATGGCTGCATAAAGACTGTTTCAGAAACGCTGACAGATATCTGGAAGAGGCCATTTCTCTGAAGGAAAGCAATCCCGGCCATGCCTTAGCAAATGCGATACTCGGGCAGGAGGAAGTTGGTAAAGGCTTCCTCATTTTTTGCATAGAAATCGTGAAAGAGCAAGATAAACAGCAGATTGCTAGAGGATGGCAAAAATTGATAAAAGATCATAAACAAAAATTGACTTTCGCACTCATGGTGTTGTTCGCCCTGAGTCTAATAAAGTCCGAAATAGAAAGGGCGAAGAAGGAAATGCCCAACTTGATAGAAAAGGCAAGAACAACAAGAGATCCGTTGGGTGTGATTAAGCAATATGGTTCTAAGATTGCTCCGCCAATCTTTCGAAAGACAAAGGACGAGGTAAAGAAAGCGGCCCTAATGGCTCGGGAGTTGCAGGAGTTGAAAAAGAGAGGAATGTATGTTGACATATTGCCGGACGGTAGAGTCTCTACCCCATTTGAGATTTCAAAGGCGGACGCTGAGAAACAAATCGAGAAGCTAAAAGAAAGCCGGGAGGCCGCTGAAAAAATAATCGAGTTTATTCTAAAATACCCGCCTAACATCAGAAAGATCGTAGCACAGTTGTGGTTAGACGAATTTGGGCAGTATTCGCCACGCTCCAATGCGGAAAATGCTGTGAACGGTGGAGCTTCCTAGAGAAGCGGTGGATCCAAACGATGCAGATTTTGACCAAGCTGCCAGGGATCCGCGACAGATCATATATCACACATCATCTGGTTGCGACGAGTTAGTCATGAAAAAGAAAAAACTTAATAACCATCGCCTCGTAAAGAAACAGGATTGCCATGAGGAGAACGCCGTACTTCGTCGAGAAGGTGAAGGCGATAGAGGTCGGAAACAAAAAGATCTCCGAGCTCCTGCGGGAGATGGGCGACACGGGCTTCCAGGGCAGAAAGCTGGCGGAGGCCGTGGACGTCTGGGAGGAGATGATAAACCGCGGCGATGACCTGACGATAATCATGGGCCTCACCGGCTCGATGAGCACGACCGGGATGTGGAAGATAGTCTGCTGGCTGATCGAGAACCGCTACATAGACGTCTTGGTCTCAACAGGCGCCAACATCTCCGAGGACATCCTGGACGCCATGGGCGCCGGCTACTGGAAGGGCTCCCATCTCGTGGACGACGAGGACCTCCTCCGCCACAAGATCGACAGGTTCTACGACGTCTTCGCCGACGAGTACGAGTACAGGAAGATGGAGGAGCTGATCGCCGAGTTCATGCGCACCCTCGACCCGAACAAGCTCTACACCAGCAGGGAGTTCCTCTACAAGTTCGGGAAATGGCTTGACGGGCGCGGGATCTACTGCATACTCTCCGCCGCCTACAGGCACGGGGTCCCGGTCTACTGCCCGGCCCTTGTCGACAGCGGCTACGGGGTCGCCTCCCTCTACGCGGGCAACGGCCTGATGGTAGACATGATGGAGGACTTCCGCGAGCTCTCCGACGCGCTCAAGGACAAAAAGACAGGGGTCATCTACGTGGGCGGAGGTGTCCCGAAGGACTTCGTCCAGCTCGCCGCCGTCGCGCGCGAGTTCCTCCACGGCTGGAAGGACATCTACCCCCACGAGTACGCCATACAGATAACGACGGACTCCCCGCAGTGGGGCGGCCTGAGCGGCTGCACGCTCGAGGAGGCGGTGAGCTGGGGCAAAACCTCCCCGCGCGGCAAGAAGGTCACGTGCTACTGCGACGCCACGATAGCCCTCCCGTTCATCGCCCACGCCCTCGCCGAGAGGGTCGGAAGGCCGAGGAAGGGCCCGGACTTCTCCGGGCTCTGCGCGCGCGAGCTCGACATCCGCCTCACCAGAAGGGGCTGAAGGGCCAAGCTTTTTATCCTTGAAAGTGCAACGAGACACCGGAGAGCATGGCCTGCAAGGCGAAGAAGAAGAAAAAGAAGGAGGAGAAGCCCTGCTGAGACCCCAGAGCGCGGTAACTTTTTGACTCCCCGCGGCTTTCGGTTACTGAGGGGTCTCGAGAACGCATTCCTCGGGCGGCTTGTCCTCCCTCAGCCTGAGGAAGGCCGGTGCCCTGAGCTTGAGGTCGTCCGTGAGCTCCAGATATCTGACCTCGCAGACGAGCCTGGGCTCGACCCACCTCACCTCGTAGGGCGGGGTCTCGTCAACCGGCTTCCGGTCCGTCTCCATCCTCGCCAGCCTCCCGCTCAGCACCCGCATCGTCTCCTCGTCGAAGCCGGTCCCGACCTTCCCTAGGAAGACGAGCCTCCCCTGCCGGTAGGCCGCCAGGGCAAGGGCCCCGAAGTACCTGCTCCTCTCGCCCTCCCCGGGCGTGTACCCGACGATCACGCAGTCCATCGTCCGGAAGGCCTTGACCTTCACCCAGTCGTCGCTCCTCCTCCCCTCCTGGTAGGTGCTGGTGAGCCTCTTCCCGACGACCCCCTCAAGCCCCATCCCCTTCACGGTCTCCCACAGGCGCCTGCCGTCCTCCGTGTGCAGGCAGAGCCTCAGCCTCCCGCCCTCCCTCACGGTCTCGGTCAGCCTGCGCTTCCTCTCGGCCAGCGGGAGGTCCTTCAGCCACTCCCCCCCGGCCAGCAGGATGTCGAAGGCGAAGGCGACGGCCGGGTACATCCGGGAGAGGAGCTCTATCCTGAGCGGGTTCTCCTGCTGCTCCCTCAGCTGGAGGAGCTGGAAGTCCGGCTTGCCCTCCCTGTCGAGGACGACAATCTCGCAGTCGAGGATGCACGGGTCCGCCAGGATGCTCTCGTGCATCCCGGAAAGCTCGGGATACCTGCCCTCAATCCACCTCCTCCGCCTGTTCAGGATCCTTATCTCCTCCTCCCTCCTGTAGACGATGGCCCTGGTCCCGTCGAGCTTCGGCTCCCAGACAAAGCCCGGCCTGTCCAGGTCCTTCTCCGAGCCGAGCCTTGCCAGCATCGGGCTGATGATGGGCGGCCAGCCGGAGGTCATGTCGGGGCTGCCCTCTTCTTCTCTGCGGCCCTGAGGCTCTCCTCGAGGGCCTTCATGAGGTCGACGGTCGCCGGAACCTCGGCCGGCCTCTCGAGGCTGACGACGCCCCCCCCCGCCCTCTCCCTCACGCGCGCCCCGACCGGCTCCCGGCAGGGGGACCCGAACTCCTCCGCGCGCAACC
>CAZZKZ010000148.1:0-5156 GCA_964654915.1 Hadarchaeota archaeon (SeqCode) | reverse complement strand
GGGCGGGGCGGGGGCGGCCTCCTCCCAGCACCTCTGGACGCGCTGTGCCGGTCTCCGGCCGGACCCCCTGAAAGTCAGGCTCTCCGGCACCCTCTCCGGATTCGCGAGGCCCACCATCGTTGTCGGGGCCGACGGTTCCCTCTCGACCGTGGGGAGGGCCTCCGGCCTCCGGCTGGGGGAGTTCACATTCTGCGCGCAGGCGGCGGTACCGGGCGAGTTGGAGGACGGGATGGTTGAGGTGTACATGGGGCGGGAGATCTCACCGGGTTTTTTTGCCTGGGGTGTTCCGGCGGGCGAAACCTGCAGGGTCGGTCTCGGTCTCGCATCCGGCAATCCCGTGAGAAATCTGGAGGTCCTCCTCTCCCGTCACCCGGCGGTTTCCGGGAGATTCAGGCGGGCCCCGCTTGCGCTCGGGGTGAAAGTGCTTCCCCGCTCCTTTCTGGGTAAGCCTGCCTCCGGGAGGGTCCTTCTGGTCGGGGATGCAGCCGGCCAGGTCAAGCCGCTGACGGGCGGGGGAATCTTCCTGGGGCTCCTCTGTGCTGGGATGGCAGCCTCGTCGATAGTCTCTGCCCTCGAGCAGGGTGAGCCGGAGGCGGCCTCCGGCCTCTACGTTCGAAGGTTCAGGGGCGAGATCCTCCGCGAGCTCAGGGTCTCGCGGGCCGCCGGCCGGCTTCTCTTCAGCCTCTCCGACGGGCAGATCTCGAAGCTGTTGACCCTTCTGGAGGATGAGGAGATAGCCAGGGCGGTTGCCAAGAGCTTCGACTTCGATTTCCACTCTCGCCTGATAGAGGGCCTCCTCCCCCTTCTCCCGCGCTTGGTGGGCAGGCTGGGGCCGGCCGGCCTTCCCCGCCATATTAAACTTGGCGGGCGGGAGTAATTTCATTCTGGAGAAGCATGCCCGCAAACCTTCCCCCCGAGTACCTCAAGGTCGAGCAGCAGTACGCTCAGGCGAAGACGCTCGAGGAGAGGATACGCCTGACCGAGGAGCTCATAAGGCTCGCCCCCAAGCACAAGGGCACGGAGAAGCTCCTCAAAATGCTGAAGCGCAGGCTGGCCAAGCTGAGGGAGGAGGCGGAGAGAAAGAAAACCAAGAAATCTGGGAGATCTGTCCAGACCTTCGCCGTCAAGAAGGAGGGCTGCGCCCAAGTCGTCCTCCTCGGCTTCCCCAACTCCGGGAAGTCCTCCCTCCTCAGGCTCCTGACCTCCGCCGAGCCCGAGGTCGCCGACTACCCCTTCACGACCGTCCGCCCGGAGCCGGGGATGATGGAGTTCGGCGACGTTCAGGTGCAGCTCGTTGAGGCCCCGGCGATCATGGAGGGCTCAGCCATCGGAAAGGGTCTCGGTCCCGCTCCCCTCAGCCTCGCCAGAACGGCCGACGCCGTGGCCCTCGTCGTCGACCTCTCACGGGATCCTGTCAGCCAGGTCAGGACGCTCGTGGAGGAGCTCGAGGCGGTCAAGGTCAGGCTCAACCAGAGACCGCCGGCGGTTTCCTTCGAGCCCAGGTCCTCCGGCGGGATAGAGGTTAAGGGGTGCGAGATGGTCGAGGGGGGCGAGCCGGCCGTGAGAAGGCTCCTGCAGGAGATGAGGGTCCACAACGCCTCCCTGGTCATCCGCGAGCCCGTCAGCCTCGAGACTCTCCGCGACGTGGTCGAGGGGGGAACCGTCTACAAGCCGGCCATGATTCTGGCGACCAAGTGCGACCTCCCCGGCGCCGGCGAGAGGCTGCGCCTCTTGGAGGCGGAGTTCTCCGGCAGCTTCAGGATAATCCCAGTCACGGGCGACCCGCAGAGTCTGAAGGAGGGAATCTTCAGGTCGCTCGGAGTCATCAGGATATACACGAAGCCGCCGGACGGTCCCCCCTCAAGCAAGCCCCTGGTCCTCCCGGAGGGGGCAACGGTGATGGATGTGGCGAAGGCCGTTCACAAGGACTTCGAGAGGAGCCTGAAGTTTGCCAGGGTCTGGGGCTCATCGAAATTCCCGGGGCAGCAGGTCCCCCGCGATTACGTTCTGAAAGACGGGGACATCGTTGAGCTGCACATCTGAGGGTTCCGGCTGACCCTAGTCTCCCCTGAAGAACTTGGCCAGCTTGGACACCGCCTGCGGGTACCCGACCATGGCGACGTAATCTCCCGGCTGAATGACGGTGTCACCCTTCGGGATGATCAGCTCGTCCCCCCTCACGACCGCCGCTATCACCACATCCCTCGGCTTGAGCTCGGAGAGCTTCTTTCCGGCGGCCTTCGAGTTCGGGCCGACCTTCACCTCGACCACCTCTCCCTTTCCCCCTCCTATGCTGAGCAGGCCGTAGACCCCTGCCCCTCCCAGCAGGATCTTTTCAAAGAGCATGCTCAGGGTCGTCGGTATGCTCACGGCCGTGTCGACCCCGAGCGACTCGAACATCTTCGCGTGAGCGTCGTCGTTCACCCTGGCGACCACCCTGGGCACACCCTGCTTTTTCGCTATCTCGCAGGCCATCAGGTTCACCTCGTCCGCGTCGGTGAGCGCGAGAAGGGCGTCCGCCTTGTCCACCCCGGCATCCTTCAGAACGTCCAGCTCCGCGCCGTTTCCGTTGATGACCAGAACGTTGAGCTTGCTCGCTATCTCGTGCGCCCTTCTCTCGTCCTTCTCGACCACGACCACGTTGTGCCCGCGGCTGCTGAGCCTCTCAGCCAGGCTGCTTCCGGTTCTTCCTCCCCCGACGATTATGACGTACACCCTACCCCACCCTCTTTAGTCTATCACCCCTATTTTTAAGACGCCCCCTCTTAATAGTCTGGGGGAAGGACATGCCGCTCAGACCGGGAAAGACCTACAGGCACTTCAGCGGTCCGGCCTACACGAGGAGGGAGTTCGTGAAGGGGGTCCCCCAGCCGAGGGTGACCTTCTTTGATATGGGGAACCCTTCCGGAGATTTCCCGATCGAACTGACCCTGATCACCCTCGAGCAGGGGCAGATCAGGCACAACGCTCTGGAGGCCGCCCGCGTCGCCGCGAACAGGGTGCTCGAGACCGAGGTGGGCAAGGAGAGCTATCACCTCAAGCTGAGGGTCTACCCGCACCACGTCCTGAGGGAGAACCCGATGGCGGCAGGGGCGGGCGCGGACAGGATATCCGACGGGATGAGGCTGGCCTTCGGAAAGCCGATCGGGACGGCCGCAAGGGTTCAGGTCGGGCAGAAGATAATGACCGTGAGGGTGGGGGTCGAGCACGCCCGCCTGGCCAAGGAGGCCCTCAGAAGAGCCTCGATGAAGATTCCGATGCCGACGAGGATAATCTTCGAGAAGGGGGAGGACCTCCTGAAGAAGGCCGAGGCGGCAAAGGAGTGATTCAGCCCTCCCTTTTCGCCATGGCCGCCAGAAGCTCGTAAATCAGCCTGGCGGCTGCAAAGGCCGAGGCCCCGCTGTCATACTGCGGAACGAGCTCGACCAGGTCGGCGCCGGCGAGGTTCAGCCTCCCGATTCTTCTCAGGAGCTTCAGGGCGTCGGTCACCGAGATCCCCCCCGGCTCGGGCGTGCTGACGGCCGGGGCGAAAGCCGGGTCGAGCACATCGAGGTCGATGGTCAGGTAGACTCGCCCATCCCCGATTGCCCTCTCGACCTCCCGGGCGACCCCGCCGGGGTCAGCCGAAACCTCCTCCGCCGTGTACGCCCGGATGTCCCTCCCCCTGAGCCACTCCTCCTCGTCCTTCGACCAGGAGCGGACCCCAAGCTGCACGACCCTGTCGGGCGGAACCCTCTCGAGAATTCTCCTCATGACCGTCGCGTGGCATATCCTGTCCCCCATGTACTCGTCCCTGAGATCCCGGTGGGCGTCCAGCTGGACTATGAAGGCGTCCCCGAAGACCTCAGATGAGAAGACCGTCACCGTGTGCTCACCGCCCAGGATGAAGGGGAGCTTCCCGTCCGCCGCCACCCTGCTCACGGCCCCGGCTATCCTTCCGCCGGTCTCCAGGATGTCCGTCGAGGTGAGGACGAGATCGCCGATGTCGGTGATGTTGAGGGCCTCGAAGACGTCTACCCCGACCGACGGGATGAAGGTCTCCAGGTTTGCCGAGGCCTCCCTTATCCTGGCCGGGGCGAACCTGTAACCCGACCTGTAGCTCGAGCTGACATCGAGCGGGACGCCGATGAAGACGACGTCCGCCTTCTCGTAGGGGAAGTCGAAGCCCCCGAAGCCCGGCGAGATTTTGACGAGCGGTGGAAAGCCCTCCATCGCGATCTCAAGACCTATTGGCGCGGTTTCCTTAAAATCGTCGGGTCAAAGGAGGCGCCCCCGAGTTCGGAATTTTCGGAAAATACCCTTAACAAAAGGTTAAAATACCCCCCGGCTCTCCAGATTTGTAAGAGAACATGGCCGGCAAGAGCTTGTATTTCTTCGAGGAGGGCGAGGCGACAAACAAGCGGCTGCTCGGCGGAAAGGGAGCCGGCCTCTGCATGATGACCCAGCTCGGCCTCCCGGTTCCTCCCGGCTTCGTGATAACCACGGAGGTCTGCAAGAGGTACTACGAGCTCGGGGGAAGGTTGCCGGACGGTCTGATGGACGAGGTCAGGGAGGCCATGCACAGGCTCGAGCAGAAGACGGGCAAGAGGTTCGGCGACCCATCGAACCCGCTGCTGATTTCGGTCCGCTCCGGGTCCATGCTCTCGATGCCCGGCATGATGGACACCATTCTGAACCTGGGCCTCAACGACGAGGTCGCGGAGGGCCTCGCCAGGCTGACGGGAAACCGCAGGTTCGCGCTCGATGCGTACAGGCGCTTCCTCCAGATGTTCGGCAGGATAGTTCTCGGGGTCAGCGGTGAAAAGTTCGACAGGGCTTTTGAGGGGTGGAAGGAGCGGTTCGGGGCCAAGAGGGACACGGATCTCACGGCCGAGCACCTCGAGATGATTGTCCAGGACTTCAAGAGGATAATAAAGGAGGAGACGGGGGAGGACTTCCCGTCGGATCCGTGGAAGCAGCTGGAGCTGGCGATAGAGGCGGTCTTCAGATCCTGGAACAACAAGAGGGCGATAGAGTACAGAACCTACTACAGGAGCCCGCACGGCCTCGGAACCGCCGTCAACATCGTCACGATGGTCTTCGGGAACATGGGTGAGGACTCCGGGACCGGCGTAATGTTCACGCGCAACCCGTCGGCCGGGGAGAAGGAGCTCTAC
>CAZZKZ010000147.1:0-3321 GCA_964654915.1 Hadarchaeota archaeon (SeqCode) | reverse complement strand
AAAATGGAGTTCATCGGGGAATAGCCCAGCGCCATCAGGATCCCCGCGCCGACAAAGATGAGGATGATGTATATGAAGATGTAAATCACGACCTCCATTATTTCCTTCTCCGTGTAGATGTGGCCTCCGAGCTTCATCGGGACCACGGCCCTTTCCGGGAGAAAGCTCTTCCTGATCATCCACAGGATGGTCTTTCCGAGCAGCAGACCCCTGATCAGCTTTATGGCGCTGGAGGTCGAGCCGTAGCTGCCGCCGATCATCATCAGAACCACAAGGAGGCCCTTCTGCATATCGCCCCAGTTTGCTATGCTGGCGGTGGAGAAGCCGGTTCCGGTCAGAGCGGAGGTCGCCTGGAAGAGGGCGTCCACCGGACCAACCGACCAGAGGAGCATCAGCGTGGAGAACGCGACCAAGATCAGCATGAACCTCACCTCTATGTTTCTGAAGAACTCGCGGATGTTCAGGCGGCCGTGCAGGACCTTGTCGTGGACGGTGAAGTTGGTCGCCCCCCAGACCATCAGCAGAAGAACCGACAGCTTGGCGGCGAGCCCGTATGCCGAAAAGGAGCTGCCCCTGACGGAGAATCCTCCGGTGGCGATGGCAGTCATGGCGTGGTTGACGGCCTCGAAGGCGGAGGAGTTGGGCCAGGAGGCGAAATAGAGGATGACCGCCCCAGCCGCTGTCAGGATCATGTAGATCTTCCAGAGGGCTCTGGCCGTGTCCCTTATGCTGGGCATTATCAGGATGGGGTGGGCCTCGGCGAAGTACATCTTCCGGTGGGCTCTGCCGAAGCTGACCACGGCTGAGAGGAAGAGGACGATAACCCCGAGGCCGCCGACCCACTGGGTGAGGCTTCTCCAGAAGAGCAGGGTTCTCTCCATTCCGTCCACGTTCTCGATCATCGTGAGGCCCGTGGCGGTCAGGCCCGACATGCTCTCGAAGTAGGCGTCGGCCGGGGACATTCTGGCGACCGTCATGAAGGGTATCGACGCGAACGCCGCAAAGATTATCCAGAGGGCCGCCGTCATGGCCATCATCTCCCCGAGGCTCGGCTCGGACCTCTGCTTTGTTTTCCTCGTGATCAGGAGACCCAGCAGGAAGCAGGCGATGGCGGGCGCTAGGAAGGACGGAACCGTGTGGAGTTCGTTGAGAAAGGGGGCCAGAAAGGCCGGCACGAGCATGACGGCGCCGATCACAAACATCATCTGGCCGAGAAAGTAGAGCATTGCTGGTCACCCTTCAGTTTAAGGTCGTGCACTATTTTTTAAAGGCTGGTGATGAGGTTTTCTGGTGGAAGATGGAGGACACCTTAAAGGCAATGGGGGAAATCACGAGCTTCCTCCACCATCTCCCGTCCAAGCTGAAGAAGAGGGAGGTCGACAGATTCATCGAGATCCTCATAGGCGCGAGAAGGGTCTTCGTCGCAGGGGCGGGGCGCTCCGGGCTTGTCGCAAAGGCCTTCGCGACCAGGCTCATGCACCTTGACTTTGAGGTCTACGTCGTCGGTGAGACGATCACACCAGCCCTGCGTCCGGGGGACATCCTGATCGCCCTCTCCGGGTCGGGTGAGACGGACCTGATCGTCGAGTCGGCGCGCATAGCGAAGAAGATAGGGGCCAAGATAATCGCCATCACGTCCTACTCGAACTCCAGTCTGGGCAGGCTGGCGGACCTGGTCGTGACTGTTCCGGGGAGGACGAAGGTGGCGAAGACGACCAGATTCATGAGAAGGGAGCTAGCCGGCGAGCACGCGTCCCTCGCCCCTCTGGGGACGCTCTTCGAGATAGGAGCTATGGTTTTCCTTGACGCCGTGATCGCGACCCTCATGAAGAGGCTCGGGAAGAGAGAGGAGGACCTCAAGGCCAAGCACGCCACGATAGAGTGATCAGGAGGACCGGACCGAGCGGATCAGGGAAAGCCAGGCGGAGAAGTATCCCCTTTCCCGCTCGGAGATGAACGGTTTTGAGAGGTGCTCCTGGATGTCTCTCTCCAGCCTGCCTAGGAATTCACCGTCCGGAGGGTTCTCCAGAAGCTTCCAGACCGGCGAGAAGGCCTGACCGCTCTCCACCGCGGAGACCGCCCCGCCGAGGGCGCGGAAGAAGCCAATCTCAAACTCCCCCGAGATCGCCTTGCCCTCGAGAAGAGCTCTGGCCTGCCTGATGTCCCTCTTCCTCAGGAGGGAGATGAACAGATGAACATCTATCCCGCACGTCTGTCCGCCATCCGCGGCCGGCTGGACCCCTTCGGAGGTCATCTCACTGTCTCCAGTATGCTGAGGGCGCTCCAGAGCTGGGTCCGGGCGTGCATCGGCATGTTCGGATCCTCGCCGACCTCCTCCAGAAGTATCCTCGCGGAGGCGGCCCTGACCGTCGGATCCTGCTTTTCATCGAGGAGGATCGCCCTCGCCTCGCTCGCGGCCCTCCTTATGTTCCTCGGTATGCTCGTGTCCTCGCTTATTCTGGTCATTATCTCCACAACCTGCTTTATCTTGTCCTCGGGCTCCACAGCTATCACCTGCTTGTAAACTTTTAGGCTGCAGCTCATAAGGATTTTTCGGATGAAGGATATAAAGGAGGAGCAGGTCTCGAAGATCGCCAGGTTCCTTCTGGCCGGCGGAAAGATGCTCGGCGTCCACTGCGGGAAATGCGGAAGCCCGCTTTTTGAGAGAGAGGGGAAAATCGTCTGCCCGATCTGCGGAGAGCTTGAGGTGGGGGGTGAGGTCCGGACGAGGGGGAGCGAAAGGGTGATGGAGGTCCTGGAGAGGAAGCTGGCCGAGCTTGCCGAAGAGCTCGAGAGGGAGAGCGACCGAGAGAAGATTGTCGAGATTTTGGAGAAGATGAAGGGTCTGCTCGAGACGCTTGAGAGGATCTCCAGATGATTCTTGACATCGCAAGAATTGTCGGCGGGGGGGTTGCCGCCGGGGTTCTGGCGGGAAAACTGCTGGTCGAGAACCCGGCCCACCTGGAGAGGCTCAGGCCGGGCTACTGGAGGAGAACCGCCGCCGGGATGGGCCGGAGGGACTGGGCGAGGCTGGCCGGATGGTCGGCCTGCGTCCTAGTCCTTTGCATAATTGCAACGGCGGGCGTGGGTGCGCTGCTCGAAAGCCTGCGGATCGAGGTGATGAGACCGGAGGAGGACCTGATGAGGAAGATAGGGGAGAGGTGGTGGTGGGGCCTGATGGCCATAGCCATCGGGCTGCCGGTGCTGGGGGGGTGGGTCGGCAGGGGCATGCTCATAGACGAGATGGACAGGACGAGCGTCTCCAGGGCGGAGGACGAGGACGACGCAGCCGTCGCATGCGGCGCTCGCGGATACTTCGTC
>CAZZKZ010000146.1:0-10098 GCA_964654915.1 Hadarchaeota archaeon (SeqCode) | reverse complement strand
GGGAACCCGCCCTACTCCCTTGCATGGACGGTTGCCCCGGAGCCCCTGATTTGCACCTCCTGTCCCGCCGGGGTCCCGACCAGGACATCAAAAAGGGAGATCGCGGAGGCCCCCGTCTGCTTCCCCCTGAATCTCAAGACGGCGGCCACCCCCTCCTCCGACACACCGCCGTTTTCGAGCATTACGCAGATGACATCCCGGATTATCCCGGCGTCCCTGTCGGTCGTCCCTTGCGTGAAGTATGTGTTCGCCCCATATTTCCTGAGGAGGTCGCCCTCCCTTACGGTCAGGGGCTCCAGCACAGACGGGTCAAAGCCGACGGAAAGTTGATAGCCGGCTATGGCCTCACCCGGTCTGATAATCACCTCGAGCTCGAAGATTTTCCCATTTTCAACGGTCAGCTCCGAAGGCCGGATGTAAACCACGGTCTCCGCGGCCAAGATTGTGGGGAGAAAAATCAAAGAAACAAAAATAGCAACGACTACTGCCGGCAGAAGACTTTTGGTCCTTGACATCCATTCATCCTGTCCAGTGCTGTCCGATGAGGATGAGGTCAAGCACGTTTATCTTTCCATCCCTGTTTATATCCTCTGCGATCCATCCCGGAGCTCCGATCTGGCCCCACCTTGCGATCACCGCGAGCAGGTCCTGCATGTCGACCTTCCCGTCCGTGTTGACATCCCAAGGTGCGTATGAGACCACCGAAACCGACGCCGTCCTCAAACTCACCGGGAGTTCCTGCCCGTTTTCTCCCCCGACGACCACATTCTCGAGCCAGAGTTGCGAGGTTCCTTGGTTTTCCTTGGCGACCATCCGAACTACCGCGAAGGTTCCTCCACTGGTCGCAGTACCGTTGATCCTGACCCCGACCATCTCAACCCTCCCTGCCGCGTTGTCCACCGAAATGACTTGGAAGAAGCTCTGCGCGCCCCCCTGCTTGAGGAAATTCCCCTCCTGGACATCCAGCACGGCTAGGAGCTGCGGGTTGAACCTCAGCGTGCACTGCACGCCGGCCACCCCCGCGGCAGGCTCGACCGCGATCTCTACGGTGAAATTCTCTCTGGGCCTCACCTCCCGATTTTCCGGGAGAATCCGAACGATGGTGTTTTCCGTTGGCTGCACGGCATTCTCGTTATCACGAACGAACCTGAGGAGGTCTATGAAGACGGTTCCCGAGTTCGGCGATAGATCCATTATGAAGTTAACCATCGCCAGGCTGTTGAGGCTTACCCCGCTGAAGCCGGACAGGTCCAGCCTGAACTCCTGCCAGGAGGTTGTTATCCCGGTGATGTTCTGCTTCGAAGTCTTGCCCGAGCTGTCCTTCAGCTCAACCCTGAATGCCTCTCCCCCGCTCGCACCCCTGACGTACATGCTCAGGTATCTATACCCAGACACGTCCATGCCCTGCTGGTCCTCGCGCAGGAAGCTCCAGTAGCCGACCCAGCTTGAGCTTCCCCTGTTGTACGTGAGCTTCAGGCACCCGAGCCCCTCGTACGCCTGACCCTCGCCGGCGTAGTTCTCGATTATCCACTCGGTACCTCCATCAGGGAAGGGATCCATCGAGCCGCACCCACCGCCCAAGTTGTTCGGTCCGCTGCCGTCGTTGTAGTCGTCAACGATCAGGCCCGCTGGGGTGGAGCGTGCCGGGGAGTCGGTCGTGAAGACAATCTTGTCCAGATAGACGGTTCCCTGCCAGGGGGCCCTGTCGAAGACCACGTTCATCTGTTTGACGTTGCCTAGGTCAACAATCGGAGCGAAGTTATAGAGCGGGATGACCAGCTTCCTCCACGAGGTTCCTGCACCGTTTTCGAAACCCCCGGCGAGCGTTATGTAGATTGCCCTGTATTTGTTGCTCGTGTCCTTCATCTCAACCTTAAAAGTCTCGCCGCCCGAGGCTCCCCTCACCCACATCTGCAGGTCCGTGTAACCCCTCAGGTCATACCCTCCCTCATCGGATCTGAAAAAGCTCCAGTAGCCGCACCACTGGCCCGTCGGGATGTTGTAGGCCAAGGCCAGCGCCTTTCCCTCGTATCCCTGAACGAAGTTCACCTGAGGGTCGTGGTTTCCGTCGTACGACATCGTCCCCGCGGCCCCTCCCAAGTTTGTTCCCAGCGCCTCGTCGTTGAAGTCATCGTAGACAACCTCCGCGGCATGGACGACCGTGATGGCTGACAGGAGCAGGACGGCCGCAACCAAGGCAGCAGCTTTCGCGCTCCTCATCAATAGCACGTCTCGATCTGGGACATAAAAAGAGAATGAAAAATGCCGGTTTATCGCTGGGCAGCGAAAATCATAAGGCGCCCGCGGCTTTCCTGCCGTTTATATCATTTTTTCTCAAAAACACTATCCCTTTTTATGTCTGGGCGGCTCCTCCTTCGCGAACCTTCTCTGATAGATTCTGGTCAGGATTCCGAGAGCCGCCGTCACTATTGCGAGCACGAAGGGCGTCTGAAATCCTACGCTCATGGTTGTCCTGACGGTGGTGTCCTCCACCGTTATCACGGACTCTGAAGTTCCAGATAGAAAGGGCACCCTCAAGCTGATCTGGGAGGGGAGCTCTTTCACAATCCCGAAAACGATGCCCGGTAGCGCCATGTTCACGAAAAAGGTTCCGGCCACAAGCACCACAATCAGGGTTATGACGCTCCAGAAAGGTTTCATGACCCCAAATTTTATCAGCTTGCCTGCCCACCACCTGTCCGCAAAAAGCGACCCTAAGATGGCGAAGATCCCGGCAATCAGGAAGGATATCCTGGTGAACAGGAGTATGTAGTACACGAGGGTTGACTGGATCTGAACCCCCACCACGTTCACGTCGAAGTTGAACGGTGATATCGAGAGTGAGGCAGCTCCATTCCCCACCTCCGCCCTCCACCAGTATCCGGCAAACGGCAGAATGAGCATCAACACGCCGAAGGAGATGCCAAACCAGTTCACGTTAAGTCTTCTCTTCATATTCTCATTCCTCCGGTCTCACCTCAATTATCACCCCGAGCTTCTCTATCACTATCCGTCCGGTGTCTACCCTGATCTCCTTGCCACGCGGATCCTCGTAGAACGTACCCACTATGTGCATTCTAACTTTTTCCTTCGGGACCAGCTCGACCTCATTCTCCTGCATTCTGAGCGTTGTGTGCTGTCCGTCAAAGCTGATGTCGAATTCCACCTCCAGAATCTTGATCCGGAAGCCGAGGTCGGAGTACACGTCAATGGGGATCCTCACCTCATGCTTGGCCTCGTTGTACTCCACCTCATTCTCGACCACGGTCCATGTCACATTCTCGAAATTCAGACCAGATAGCTTGTCCTCGATCTCTTTCACCCCGCTCTCCTCGAAGAGTGTCCTTTTCAGGTCCCAGTTGTTGACTTGGAATGCGATTAGGATCGGACAGATCACAAGCAGAACTGAAAGTAGCCGCAGGCCGATTCCAAGCAAGATTTCACCTTTCATGCAGTATCAAAAAAATGTATGTCTTCGCAGTATAAAAGGGACATTGTGGTTAACCGTCTTATTTCCGAAGGAAATTTAATCGCGCCAGAAAAACACCAAGCTACCTTAACAAATCTGCACCCTTTTCAGTAAGCCGATATCTGTTTTCCCCTTCCTCTTCCACATACCCGGCACTCTTCAGCTCCCGCAGCCCGCTCCTGACGAGGTATATGGGTCTACCCGTCCTTTTAGCGATATCCTCCGGTGAGACGGCTCCCTCCTTAAGAGCCCGCAGCAGGACCATCCCGCTTGATGTCGGTTTTCCGTCCGGGGAAATGCATGGCATGATTTAACCATCAGGGAGCTTTTTAAAGCACAGATACCAGTCCCTGCAAACGTAGTTTTCTTTGGCCGCCTCCTTGACCCTTTCCTCAGCGGCTTCCGCTGTTGACGGAGGCGGAACAACAACAGGATCTTCAGGTTTCCAGTTGGCCGGTGTTGCAACCTTGTACTTGTCGCTTGTCTGCAGCGCGTCTATCAGCCTCAGGATTTCGTGTATGTTTCTTCCTGTCGTGAGTGGGTAGTACAAAATCGCTCTGATCCTACCTTCAGGATCTATCACGAATACGCATCTAACAGTTTCGGTTTTGCTCTCTCCGGAATGAATCATGCCGTACTTTTTGGCTACTTCCTTGTTCAGGTCGGCGATTATCGGAAATGGAATCTTGACACCCATTTTCTCCTCGATGTTCCTGATCCAGGCGATGTGCGATGAAATGCTGTCCACGCTTAGACCAAGAAGTTCAACGTTTCTCTTCTTAAACTCCTCGTAAAGCTGGGCGAAGGCCATGAACTCTGTTGTACAGACCGGTGTGAAATCGGCCGGGTGGGAGAAAAGAACGAGCCACATGCCCCTGAAGTCTGAAAGCCTCAAAACCCCGTGTGTTGTCACGGCTTCAAAGTCCGGGGCGGGTTGGCCCAAAACCGGAAGCCCGACAATCTCCTCAGTCATTTTCCACTCCACCTTCACGTGTGTTCACACGCGGGATGTTTAAATAATTTGTGTCCGAATTTCGTACCTCTGTTCAATCACCTCCAGATCAGCATACATTGTCTTAGGCAACCTCAATTCTGAAAAGTGGTCCACCCGAAGGTATAAAATGGGATGAACTAAACACTTACGGGACATCCACATAAGGGAGGAGGGTCACAGTTGCCGTGTTTGATTATCGCAGGCGGTCAGTGGGGTGATGAGGGAAAGGGAAAGATACTCGCCTACCTGGCATTACACGACAAGCCAGACATAGTCGCCAGGGCCGGGGTCGGACCGAATGCCGGCCACACCGTCTGGCACGAGGGAAAGAGGTACGCTCTGAGGCAGATACCCTGCGGGTTCGTCTACAGCGGGGCCCGTCTGCTGGTGGGACCGGGTGTGCTGGTCAACCCCGAGGTTCTGCTCCAGGAGATCCGAAACACGGGCGTTGAGGGAAGAATAGGCATCGACCGCAACTGCGCGGTGATCGAGTCGAAGCACATCGAGGAGGACAGAACATCGGCCCACCTGAAGGGCAAGATAGGAACCACGGGGACAGGGTGCGGTCCTGCCAATGTGGCCAGAGTGAACCGGACGGCCAGGCTGGCGAGGGAAATCCCTGAACTCCAGCCGTACCTCTGCGATGTCCCGCTGGAGGTCAACGAGGCGCTTCGCGACGAGAAGCTCGTCATGGTCGAGGGCTCGCAGGGTTTCGGTCTTTCCCTCATCCACGGCACGTACCCGTACGTTACGAGCAAGGACACAACGGCGAGCACCTTTGCGGCCGATGTTGGCATCGGTCCGACGCTCGTCGACGATGTCATAGTCATTTTCAAGGCCTACGTGAGCAGGGTTGGAGAGGGCCCTTTCCCCACCGAGATCCCGCAGGAGAAGGCGGAGGAACTGGGCATAGTCGAGTTCGGAACAGTCACCGGGAGGAGAAGGAGGATCGGGCTTTTTGACTTTGACCTAGCAAAAAGAGCGGCGATGATCAACGGGGCCACCCAGATAGCCGTGACCTGTGTGGACAGGCTCTTCCCGGCTGCGAAGGGGATCAAGACCTGGGACGAGCTGCCGGATGAGGCGAAGGCTTTCATAGGCCGAATAGAGGACGAGACAGGAGTCCCCGTCACGATAATCTCTGTCGGACCGGATGTTTTTGATGTGATAGACCTCAGAGAGGAGAAGCTTGGATGAAGACCCCTAGAAGGCTGGTCATAGCGGTGACCGGCACGCCCGGCACGGGTAAGACCACCTTCAGCAGGGCCCTGTGCAGGCATCTGTCCGCCGAGCTTTTCGATCTCAACCAGTTTATCGACTCTACCGGGATATACCGACTGGACGATGAGGGGACGAAGGTTGTAGATATCAGAAAGATGAGGAGCGGCTTCAGAAAGACCATCCGCGATCTCCAGGGACACGTAATAGTTGACGGCCTACTCTCCCATTTTCTCCCCAGCGATGTCATCACGCATGTTGTCGTCCTGCGAGCGCACCCGAGAGTCTTGGAAAAGAGACTGAAGAGACGCGGCTTCGAGGGCAAAAAGCTAGAGGACAACTTGGAGGCCGAAGCTTTGGACGTGGTCCTCTGGGAGGCCGTAGAAAATCACGGCGTTTTGAAAGTATATGAAATTGACACAACGAAGGCCAGCGTTGAAAGGTGCGCCAGGGACTTCATGTCAGCAATGGTCGGGAAGAAGGACCTCCGGCCGGGCAAAATCAGCTGGCTCGAGGAGTACTTCCAGCTATAAGAAAACAGTGTGCCTTTCCAGTTCCTGCGGGTTCAGTCCCTTACTGAGATCTATCCTGAGGAGGAACGGTCTTCCGCCGTAGACGCTGGTCGTGCTTGTGGTTATAACAAGACCACCGTGCTCGGGAAACGGACCCCGAGCCGCCTTGGCCGGCTCATGGCTTCTGATCAGGACCTTCACGCCGAGGGCTTCCAGGACGCTTTTAGTCACATCGGGCCCGAAGAGCTTCCCCACCCCCCTGGGATTCGGATACTCCCCTGGCATATCCAGCGGGTCGCTCCACAGGACGCATTCCTCGGTTTCCCTGTCAGGATTCTGGAGATCTTTCAGCCCACGGATTTTCCTGCAAACTCCGCCGTGAACACAGAGGGCCACCCCGGGAATCAGAAGGGCCAGCACCAGTCTGTTCAGGAAGTTCTCCTCAAACCACTTGAAAAACTCGACCCATTCGGTTCCTCTCTTCTCCTCAACCTCCCACCAGAGATCCCATGGAGTGAAGGTGGGAGATCCATCGAGGTAGTCCTCATGGTTCCCCTTTAGCGCGATGACTCGGGAATCTATCATGCCGGCGAGCCTTTCGATGACTTCAAGACCGCGATCCCCTCTATCCGCGTAATCTCCGAGGAAGACGAGAATCGAGCCGGGGGTCTCTTCATGGACCGCGACCGCCCTTTCGAACGCCTCGAGATCTCCGTGGATGTCGCCCGCAATTAAAACATCCCCGGTCGGTTGATCCAATACGGCCATTTTTCCGATTCTGCGCACCACAGCTGAATATTAGACCTCTATTCAAAAAGCATTGGCCGGACACGCTAGGGAAATCGTGGGCGGAAAAAAACGCTTCCGGTGGATTTCATTTTGAGTGTCGCGGGCGCGCCCGTTCGAAGGTTAGTGATAACCGAAAACGTGAGCTTTAGCCCGCCCGCAACCGTAAAACCCGATGCTAAATGGTGTGAGGACGGAACATCATCACAAGCGAAAGAGATATAACCCCATGAAATATAGAGGGTATTGGCTAGGCCAGAGGCGGTGGGGAGAGGAGGCTGGATTAGAATGGAAACCCCACAGGCTCTGGCCAAGGCGGCCGTATCGTTGGCTTCTATGATAAGCGCCGACGCAGTGATAGTCAGCTATAGTCTGGTCGACGGAAGGGAGGAAGTTCTCAAGGAGTTCTCCCCGGTCAAAAAGGTGATAGTGTGCTCGGAAGGTGAGGAGAGGGTCAGGCTTTACTCGGCCGAGTATCAGGTGGTTCAGATCCCGCTCAGGTACGAGAACTGTGAAACGAAGATTGAGCAAGTGATCGGCATATGTGTGCGCAGAGGGCTCCTTGCCAAGGGGGAAAAGGTGGTATGCATCGATGGTGGAAACGCGGAGTGTTTCAGCATCCACGTGAAGGTCATCGACGGTATAGAGAAGATCTTCAGTCTGGGTGAGCCGGTTGAGCATGCGATAAAACTCGGTCTTCAAATAGCCAATCAGACTTATAACGGTATGAGAATCGGTGCGGCGTTTGTCATCGGTGACACGAAAAAGGTTCTGAGATACTCCCACCAGCTGGAGCGCGACCCCCTTGCCTCATCCCCCGCCATCTGCCGGGATATCAAGAGAAGCGAGAACTTCCAAGAAATCATCAAGATCGCGGCGAAGTACGATGGGGCCTTTGTAGTTGACTCAAACGGCATCATCCAAGCCTGCTGCCGACATCTCGACGCCAACAGGAAGGTGAACCTGCAGGGTCTGGGAAGCAGACACTACGCGGTCGCCGCCATGACTTCAGCAACCAAGGCCATCGGGGTGGTGATCTCGCAGGAAGACGGCAACATCAGGGTCTTCCAGAACGGGAAGATCATCATGAGGATTCTCCCCTCCGGCAAGGTCATCGAAACATCAATCTGACAAGGATTTTATTGACGGGTACTGGAGTTTTATTCGATGAGGTACATCGCCCTGGCCGAAACTTTTGAGAAGCTGGAGAAGACATCATCCTACCTCGAAAAAAACTCGATAATAGTCTCTCTCTTGCGGGAGACCCCACCGAAGTACATCGAGAAGGTTGTCCTGCTGCTCCTCGGCAGAACATGGCCAACATACATTTCCAAGGAGACCGGAGTCGGCAT
This sequence comes from Hadarchaeota archaeon (SeqCode), assembly GCA_964654915.1. GTDB lineage: Archaea > Hadarchaeota > Hadarchaeia > Hadarchaeales > Hadarchaeaceae > JAVZGN01. Next base: position 1,767 of record CAZZKZ010000146.1, on the reverse strand, counting down.
GCAGCAGCTGAAAAGGGCTATTTCTCTTGCCTCCGGTTACTCTGCCTCACATGTCGAGAACACGCTGATAAAGCTTGGCGACCTGGGTGAAGTTGCCAAGGAACTGATCGCGAAGAGAAGGCAGGTTTCGCTATTTCAGAAACCGCTCGACGTGGATGATGTCTTCGAGACAATAAAGAGGTTGCCGGAGATAACAGGGGAGAACTCGGTCGATAGAAAAATCGAGCAGATTGCGGCCCTTCTGACGAACGCCCAGCCGGTCGAGGCGAAATTCATCGTCCGGACCGTGCTCGGCGACCTGAGAATAGGCGTGGCTGAGGGGAGATTGCGCGATGCGATTGCCGACGCCTTCGGAATTCCGCCCGAGGATGTTGAGAGGGCGTACATGCTCACCTCCGATTACGCCCTGGTGGCCAAAACCGCCGCGGAGAAAGGTGCGGAGGGCGTCAGGAAACTCTCAGTAACTGTTGGTCGCCCGGTCAGTCCCATGCTCGCGCAGCGCGCGGAGAGCATAGCCGAGGTCCTCGAGAGAATGAATGGAAAGGCCGCCTTCGAGATAAAGCTGGACGGAATAAGAATTCAGGCGCACAAGGACGGCAACAGAATAACAATGTTCACGAGAAGGATGGAAGACTACACTAGCATGTTCCCCGATCTGGTCGATCCTCTCAACCGAGCGATAAAGGCTGAGAAGGCCATAGTTGACGGCGAGCTTGTTGCGATTGATTTGAAGACGAAGAAACCTATGCCGTTCCAAGAAGTTCTGAAGAGAAGGAGAAAGTACGGAATCAGAGAGACCGCAAAACAGATACCCGTGGAGCTGCACGTGTTTGACGTCCTGCTCGTGAACGGGAAGGTCCTGATGGATCTTCCCTACATCGAAAGGCGGAAGGAACTCGAGAAACTTGTGGAGGAGAACGAGAGGGTTTTCATCGTTGAGCAGAGGGTCCTTTCGGACGAGAGGGAAATCAGAGAGTTTGTCGATTATGCCATCAGGATAGGACACGAGGGGCTACTGGCGAAGGAGCTTAACTCCCCTTACAGAGCGGGCAGGCGGGAGTTTCTCTGGCTGAAGATAAAGCCGGTGCTGGAGACCCTGGACCTTGTGGTCGTGGGTGCGCTGTACGGGAAGGGCAAGAGGGCCGGAGTTTTCGGAAGTTACATCTTGGCGTCCAGGGATCCGGAGACCGGAAAGTACAAGACGGTGACGAAGTGCGGCACGGGCTATACCGACGAAGATTTGAAATACCTCACGGAGATGCTCAAGCCGCTCGTGCTCAAGAAGCCGGATCCTTCGGTCGACATAGAGATAGACGTCGACGTGCACCTTGAGCCCAGGGTCGTCTTCGAGATAGCCTACGAGGAAATTCAGGCAAGCCCCGAGGAAAAACACACGAGCGGTTTCGGTCTGAGATTCCCGCGCTTCATCAGGGTTAGGGAGGACAAGCGGCCGGAGGAGGTCGCCACAATCTCGGAGATAAAAAGGCTGTACGAGCTGCAGGAAGAGAGGAAGGCTAAGTCATCTGCCTGAGCAGGTTCTCCTCAAGGATGTCGATGAACTCCGGGAGCTTTTTCTCGTCTATCTGAGCCCCGGCGGCCGTGGCGTGGCCACCGCCATCACCTCCGGTGCGTCTGCCGGCCTCCCTCATGGCCTTGGCCAGATTCACATTTTTGAGGGCGAGAAGCCTGGACCACCTCGCCGAAACCTTCCCCAGCCCGTCCCTTTCGACCGCACCGACCAGCGGCCTGTAAGGGTCAACAAGCCCC
>CAZZKZ010000145.1:0-2609 GCA_964654915.1 Hadarchaeota archaeon (SeqCode) | reverse complement strand
AGGAGGCAGGCCGACAGGGTGATGGCGATTTTCGCCGAACTCAGGGACAGAATGGGGAAGACCGAGAGGTTTGTGGCAAGGCTGGAGGCGCTCGAGGACACGACGAGGTCCCTCAGCAAGAGCCTGAGCGAGCTGGCGCCGAAGGTCGAGGAGGCGCTGGCCAGGATCGAGGAGATTAAGAGCCTGCAGAAGGACGGGGGTCAGGAGCAACAGAAGAAGGAGGAGACCAAGAAGTAGACGGGGAGACGACAGAGCGGATGAGGGTTGCTTGCGTTTTCGGCACAAGACCAGAGATTATAAAGCTCTCCCCCATCATCGACGAGCTGAAGAGGACCGGCTGGGATCCGCTGCTCGTTCACACCGGTCAGCACTATGACTACGAGATGAGCGAGATTTTCATCAAGGAACTCGGAATCCCGGAGCCGGACCACCATCTCGGTGCGAGGTCGGAGAGGCCGGGCAGGAGGTTTGCCGAAATCGTAGACGGGCTGGAGAGGGTCCTCGGAAGGGAGGAGCCCGACATCGTTCTCGTCCAGGGGGACACGGACACCGTTCCCGCGTCCCTGCTGGCGGCCAGAAAAAGCGGGATCCCGGGAGGGCACGTTGAGGCCGGCCTGAGGTCCTTCAACCGGGCGAGCCCGGAGGAGCTGAACAGAAGGGTCGCCGCCCAGCTAGCCCTCGTCCACTTCGCCCCGACCGAGCTCAACAGGAGGTTTCTCCTCGCCGAGGGGGTCGATCCGTCCAAGATCTTCGTGACCGGAAACACGATCGTGGATGTCGTGCGAAGGGTGAAGAGGATGATCGGGCGGGACATCCTGGAGAGGCTCGGGGTCGAGGGAGGGGGCCCGGTCCTCTTGGTGACTGCGCACCGGCCGGGAAACGTCGACAGAAGGGACAGGCTCAGGAGCATCTTCCGGGCACTCCTCGAGCTGAAGGAGTTCCGTGTGGTCTTTCCCATGCACCCGAGAACCAAGAAGAGGGCAGAGGAGTTCGGGCTCATGCGCACGCTCACCTCGGCCGGGCACATCAGGGTGACTGAGCCGCTCGGATACGTCGACTTTCTCTCGCTCATGGCGGCCAGCGATGTCGTGCTGACCGACTCCGGCGGGCTGCAGGAGGAGGCCTGCGAGCTGAAGAAGCCGGTCGTCGTGATGAGGGAGACGACGCCCAGGTGGGAGGCCGTCATCGAGGGGTTCGCCTTCCTCGCCGGCACGGATGAGCGGAGAATCGTGGGGGCGGTTCGCGGGTGCCTCAGCGACGATCTGATGGAGAGGCTCCGCAGGGCCAGGAATCCGTTCGGGGACGGGATGGCCGGAAGGAGAATCGTCCGGATCCTGCGGAGGATCGGGGCGGGGCTGCGCTGTCGGGAACCCGACAGGAAAGAGGCCGAAAGAATTCTGCGGAGAGTTCGGGAAATCTATGCGGGTTAGGGCCGTCCTCTTTGACATCGACGACACGCTCTACGACCACTCGCAGTGGCTGCGGGGGGCCTTCCTCAGGGTCGGGAGGCTCCGGGAGGCGAGGCGCGGCCTGGGCGGGGAGGTGGTGAGGGACGCGCTACTCTCGATCGCGGAGGCCCGAACGTCCGCCGCCGGCGACCTCTTCGATGTTCTCCTCGAGCGGCTCGGCGTTCCAAGGGGCGGCGGGCTGATCGGTGAGATGGTGGAGGCCTTCTACTCGCACAGGCCGGAGAGGCTCGAGCCGTACCCCGGAGTGAGGGAGGCCCTGACCGCCCTCAGGGAAGAAGGGAGGAGGACGGGAATTGTCTCGGACGGGAGGGAGGAGGTCCAGCTGCATAAGCTGGAGGCGCTGGGGCTGGCGGACCTCTTCGACGTGGTCATCATATCTGACGCATACGGGAGGGAGAGGAGAAAGCCCAGCGCTTTCCCCTATCTTATGGCCCTGCAGAGGCTGGGGGTCCTGGCGGGCGAGAGCGTCTACGTGGGGGACAACCCGAACAAGGACTTCATCGGGGCGAGAAGGATAGGGATGAAAACCATTAGAGTTCTGCTTGGAGAATACCGGAATGTGAGAAGGGAACCTGAGTGGGAGGCAGATTTCGAGGTGAGATCACCGGCGGAGATACTGGAGACAATCCGGAAAATCGAGCGGTCAGCCTGAAAATCAAATGGTTGCCCCGCAGTGCGGGCATTTTCTGGGAGCGGCCTTTACCTCTTGCCTTCCCTTTTTCCTATTTTCGATGAGCTGGTACAGGCGCTTCGCCGTCTTTACTATTTCGTCTCCGGCCACCGTCCTCGTGTAAGCCCTCAGCAGCGGGGCCTTCTCACCCACGGACCTCCGGACGTCCTCGTCCTCCGGGATCACGCCCAGTACGCGGACGCCCAGCTCCTTCTCTATCGCCGGCGCTGGCAGCTCGTACCTCCTGCCCATTGTTCTGTTCACAACCACCCCAAGCGGGGTTATTTCAAACTTCTTTGCGAAGTAGAGAACCCACAGGAGCCCGGAGATCCCCTGCGCATCAGGGGTTGTCACCCCGACTAGCCCGTGACAGGATGACATAAGGGACATCTGCATGTAATCTCCGGCCGGCGGAACATCGATGATGACGAGCCAGGATGTGGGGGCGGCCCTGTGGACTATTTTCGCGG
>CAZZKZ010000144.1:0-2218 GCA_964654915.1 Hadarchaeota archaeon (SeqCode) | reverse complement strand
AGTCCCCTTCTCCTCCAGAGGGACCCCGGGCAGCCGCCGCCAGCGAACCTCACCCAGCCGTAGAGAGTGTAGGAAATGTAGATCGTGTACCTTCCGCGGGCCTGCCTGGTCGAGAAAGTCAGAACAGTGAGGTTGTCCTCGACCTTGGCGGAGAAGGTGATTGGACCGACATCGTCTCTGACGGCTATCTCACCAACATTCGCTGTCGGGATCGTCTTCTGCAGGGTGAGGGGCCAGAGGTAGCCGGAGTACTCTATCGTCTCAAGCACCGTGACGCTTCCGTCCTCGCGGGCGGTCACCTCAACCCTGTAGAGGGAGTAGGAGAGCTCCGGCCCGGCCGCCACCACCGGAACCAGCGACAGGAGAAGCAGGACAGAGACCGGCAGCGCACGAATACCCTTCATCGTTCACGACCGGTTAAACTCTTCTTTTCCGGACACATAATTATAGACGGGATCATGAGGGTCGTGCTGGCCGAGAGAAGGGACCCCGGTTCCCTCTCGATGCTCCCCGAGCTTGAGGAGATGGCGAAGACCATGAACTACGAGGTCGTCGGGAGGGTTAGCCAGGTCAGGGAACCGGACCCGGCCTACCTGATAGGCAGGGGGAAGGTGAAGGAAATAAAGGAGATTGCCGTCTCGCGTGGCGCCCAGAGAGTGATATTCGCAAACCAGCTCACCCCGACCCAGGCCTACAACCTCAGCAAGGCCATCGGGGTCGAGGTGATGGACAAGGTCCAGCTCATTCTGGAGATCTTCGCGATGAGGGCCGGGACCCCAGAGGCCAAGCTCCAAGTGGAGTACGCTAGGCTGAGGTACGAGCTTCCTAGGATAAGGGAGAGGATAAGGGCGATGGTCGCGGTCGAGCAACCGGGAAGGATGGGCGGAGGAGAGTATGAGGTTCAGGTTCACTACGACGCCGTGAAGAGGAGAATAGTGAGCCTCCGCAGAAAGCTGGCGGCCATCGAGAGGAGGAGGGAGCTGCTGAGGAAAAGCAGGAGGAAGCTCGGCTTCAGGCTCGTGACGCTGGCGGGCTACACGAACTCGGGGAAGTCCCCCCTCCTGAACGCCCTGACGGAGGGCGGGGCGGAGGTCGACAACATGTACTTCGCGACGCTGGCGCCAAGAACCAGGGCCCTCAGGGGTTGCCCGAAGATCCTTCTTACCGACACTGTCGGCTTCATAGAGGACATGCCGCCCATGGTCGTCGAGGCCTTCAAGGCGACGCTCGAGGAGATATATCTGGCCGACGTCATTGTTCTTGTGGTGGACGGGAGTGATCCGGTTCACGAGATCATGAGGAAGTACAGGACGAGCATGCAGTTCCTGAAGGATGTCGGGGCGAAGATCGTGGTCGCGTTCAACAAGATAGACCTAGTGAGGGACAGGCAGGAGCTCGAGGACAAGCTCTACCTCCTGAACTCCGCGGCGGAGACGGTCGTCCCGATCTCCGCGCTTAAGGGGGAAAATCTGGAAACCCTCGTGGAGATCCTCAGGAGGACCGCGTCATGATAGTGGTTCTCAGGCTTGGGCACAGGCCCGCCAGAGATAAGAGGGTCACGACCCACGTCGGGCTCGTGGCCAGGGCTTTCGGGGCCGACGGGATGCTGATCGCGGACGTGAGGGATGAGGAGGTCGAGAGGAGCCTGCGCAGGGTCGTCAGGAGCTGGGGTGGGGATTTCTTTGTGAGGAGCGGGGTCAACTGGAAGGAGGAAATCGAAAGATGGAAGGGGGCCGGGGGGAAGGTCGTTCACCTGACCATGTACGGTATTCCGGTCTCCAAGGTGATAGGTGAGCTCAGGGGAGAGAACCTGATGGTCGTTGTGGGGGCCTCGAAGGTTCCGTCCGAGGTCTTCGGGATCTCGGACTACAATGTGGCGATCGGAAACCAGCCGCACTCGGAGGTCGCGGCCCTGGCGGTTTTTCTGGACAGGCTGTTCGAGGGCAGGGAGCTCGACCTGGAGTTTCCCGGATGGAAGATGAAAGTTGCCCCGAGCGAGAGGGGAAAGCTGGTGATCAGGCGTAGGATGCCTCAACGCCCATCCGCCTCAGAACAGAGATGAAGCTCGGGTAGGCCTGCCTTAGGGCCTCCGGTCCGTTAACGACCGTCACCTCCTCCTTGGCCATGGCGCCGGCGATGCAGAGGGCCGCGGTCACCGCGTAGTCTCCGGCCCCGCGAACCCCCCCGCCCCCCAGCGCGGCCGCTGCACGGCGCCGCC
>CAZZKZ010000143.1:0-2648 GCA_964654915.1 Hadarchaeota archaeon (SeqCode) | reverse complement strand
ATCACATCCTCCCCGCCGAGCGCCCACCTGGCCGAGAGGCCCCTCCCGAGATCTCCAGTCCCGCCTATGATTGCTACTGTGTTCATCAGTAAAACAGAAGCCCACCCACATTTATTAACCCATCACGGGTCGAGGTCGTAGTCGACCTCCTGCACGGGCACCCCGTCCTTTGTCCTAGGAGCCAAGTAGTCGATCATCCTCTCCGGGTCCTCCGCCCTTATCCTCACGACAATCGGCCCCATCGGGGTTTCCCCGTCTGTGAAGCTCACCTTCCCCACGTAGGCCGCCTGCTTGTTCAGCATGAAGGAGATGACGTCCCCCGAGGCCCCGGCCCTCATGACGGACCTCGCCGCGTCCAGGACGGCCTGCCTCCTCAGCAGCTCCCTGAACCTGGAGAGCGCCCTCAGCTCCCCGCTCTCCCCCCTGATCTCCCCGCCGGCTTCCTCCAGCCTGACCTCCGGGAAGATGTTGAGGACGGCCCTCCTCACCTTCTCCGGGCTCTCCGTCCTCCTCACCTCAGCCCTGACCTCAAGCCTCACCGACGGTCCTCCTGAAAAGCTCGACGGCCTTCCCCCTGAGCTCCTCCAGCGTCCCGTCGTTAACTATGAAGATGTCCGCGAGGGCGATCGCGTCCCCCATCCCCCAGCTCAGCTCCCTCCTGTCCTTTTCCAGAAACTCCGTGAAGCTTGCCGCGTCGTCCTCTCTCCTCCTGCCTGAAACCCTGGCAAACCTCTGCTCGGCCGGAGCCAGCACGGCGCAGAGGACAAACGATTCCCCGAATGCCCTCCGGAACTCCTCAACCTCGGCCATCCCCCTTATCCCGTCCACGACAACCGCCCTCTTCCCGGTCCCGGCCCTCTGGATTCTCGGGATGTTCAGCCTTGCGATGACCCCCGGACCCTGCTCCCTCCTGAGTTCGTCCGCCATCCAGCCGACGGTCTTTTCGTTCACCTCCAGGCCTCTCCTCCTGACCTCCTCGATGACAACATCCCCCATCCGGACGCACGGTATCCCGAAGTCCGAGAAGACCCTAGCTACCTCGGTTTTCCCGGCCGCCTGCAGCCCGACAAGCCCCACGACCCTGAAGCTGCTCACAGCTCGATCACGATGAGCGTCGTTGTGTTTGTTACGCCCGGCGCCCCCCTGATCTCCCCGAAGATTATCTTTGTCAGCTTCTCCAGGGAGTCGACCTCGATCTGCGCCACGATGTCGTACGGTCCGGCGACGGTCTCCGCTACCTTCACTCCCTCTATCTTCTTTATCCTCTGGTAAGCCTCGGCTGTCTTCCCGGGCTCGGTCGAAATCAGGCTGTACGCTCTGACCATTTTTCCCTCACCTCTTTACAATAACATCTCTTGAAGTATAAAAAGACGATTTTTGCTCAGGGCCCGCCCGTCCTCCTTAGGAACCTCCTGGCCTCTCCGGCCACCCTTTCCCAGAGGAGCTCGAGCTCTTCAGCGGTTCGCCCCTCGACCACGACCCTCGCCTTTGGCTCTGTCCCGGAAACCCTGACCAGCACCCAGCTGCCGTTCCTCCTCTCGACCCTTATCCCGTCTGTGTCGATGACCCTCTCCACCTCCCCGACCTCGCGGAGGACGAACTCTCTCATGTGCTCCATGAACGCCGGCTTCGTCCCGTCCCCGCACGGGAAGTCCTCGTGCCTCATCGGGTAATCCGGGACACGATCCGCCAAGATCTCGGAGATATGCTTCCCCTCCCGCGCCACCAGCTCCACGATCTTCGCCGCTGATAGGATGCCGTCCGCCCACATCGCGTGCTCCGGGAAGACGAGCTTTCCAGGTTCCCCGGCGAAGCAAGCCCCGTGCTCGAGGATGCCCTCCGTGAACTTCCCCAGCGGAACCCTGACCACCTTCCCCCCGGCCCTCCAGACCACCTCCTCGACCGCCCTCGATGTGTTCACGCTCGTCACAACGGTTCCCCCGGGATTCCTCCCCGCGGCCTCCCCGGCGAAGAGGGCTATCAGTGCATCGTGCCTCACAAACCTTCCCCTCTCGTCAACGACCGCCACCCTGTCCGCATCCCCGTCGTGGGCAACCCCGAGGTCTGCCCCGGTTTCCGCAACGACCCTCACCAGGTTGGTCAGATTCCAAGGCTGGGGCTCGGCCGGCCTCCCCGGGAAGTGCCCGTCCGGGTGGGAGTTGATGGTCAGGACCTCGCAGCCGATCCTCCTCAGCATAACCGGCGTCACGCCCGAGGCGGCCCCGTTCGCCGGGTCGACCACCCCCCTCAGACCCGCCTCCACCCTCACGGTCTTCTCCAGCCACCGCAGGTAGTCCTCCAGCACATCCACCTCCGCGCCGCCCCCCCCCCCCTCCCACCCCACCACCCCCACCTCCGCCCCGCCGCCGACCCCTTCCCATCCGACCATCCTCGGAGGATCGTCCAGAACAAGCCTTTCCATCTCGCTCTCCATCTTGTCCGTGAACTCCGAGCCGCCCCGCGTGTAGAAGACAAACCCGTTGTCGGACGGCGGGTTGTGCGAGGCGGTCACCATAACCCCCGCCGCAGCCCCCAGCTCTCTCACCGCGAAGGCAAGGCAGGGCGAGGGGACGACTCCAATGTCAATGACGTCGGATCCTCCGGCCATGAGTCCGGCCGAGAGCGCCGAGACTATCATCTCCCCCGTG
>CAZZKZ010000142.1:0-2795 GCA_964654915.1 Hadarchaeota archaeon (SeqCode) | reverse complement strand
TCCCGATCGCTGCCGCTGGTCTGCTCAACCCTGCGATAGCTGCGGCGGCGATGGCGATCAGCTCTCTCTTCGTAGTGAGCAACTCGGCGCTGCGCAAGAGGCTGAAGCTCTAGACGCGAAAAGCGGACCAAGAGTTCAGATTGTGGTCCACCCAAAGGTGGCGTCCCGTCCGACCTTCCCGTAGTTCCCCTCGTACCACTCGATGAACATCCCCAGCCCCTCGCGGACGTGAACCTTGGGCTCAAACCCAATCCTCCTCAGCCTGGAGACATCCGCCAACGTAACCGGAACATCCCCCGCCCACGATTTCCCCGTGTACACAACGCCCGTCAGCCCCTTCAGCCCAACCGCCTCCAGAATCATCTCCACGATCTCCCTCACGGTCAGGCTCACCCCGCTGCCCACATTGTAGGCCTCCCCCTCCAACCTTCCCCTTTTCAGGACGAGCATGGTCGCTTCCACGGCGTCCGAGATGTAGAGGTAGTCCTTCCTCTGGTTCCCGTCCCCTATCACCTCCAGCTTCCGCCAGTTCCTCCTCAGCTTCTCCAGCAGGTCAAACATCACCCCCTTCCTCGACCTCGGCCCGTACACGTTGTAGTAGCGCAGGCTGGCGGCCCTCATCCCGTAGAGCGAGCAGTACGACTGACAGTAGGCCTCCCCGGCGACCTTCGAAGCCCCATAGTTAGATATGGGTCTCAGCGGATGATCCTCCGGCGTCGGAACCTCCGCCACCCCGTAGACAGTAGATGAGCTCGCAAAGAGAAAGGTCTTCACATCGCACCTCCTCGCACACTCCAGAACGTTCAGGGTTCCCAGCGCGTTCACCTCAAAATCCTCAAGCGGCTCCTCGGTCGACCTGGCCACGCTCGGCTGCGCCGCCATGTGGACGATCAGGTCCACCCCCCTGCAGGCCTCCAGCAATCTGTCCCTGTCCCTTATGTCCGCCCGCACGAGCCTGAAGTCGGGTCTCCCGAGCACCCCCGCCAGATTCTCCTCATACCCGTTCGTGAAGCTGTCAAAACCGACAACCTCAAACCCCTCCGAGAGGAGCCGCTCCACCACGTGGCTTCCGATGAACCCCGCGGCCCCGGTCACCAGCGCTCTCGACCCGCCTCCCTTCATCCTGTCAGTCCTCCATCAATCTCACGGTCGGCATATATAGAGCGTTCCGGAAGCGTCCGCGAGCCCATCGTGAGCGGGATCACGCGTCCGCACCGTGGGCCTCCAGCCTTCTTATCCACTCCTCGGGCAGCCCGTTTTCCCTCGCCCCCTTGATTATTGTGTCCAGGTACTTCCTCGGCGGTTTTCCCCTTTTCAGAGGCCTGGGTCTGATGTACGTCTGGGCCATCACGATCTGCCCGGTCTCTGACACATGCACAGCGACCTCCCTTCTGGTGTAGTGCTTCGGATAGCCCTCGTGTACATCCAGACATTCAAAGCTTTCCAACTCAAAGAGCACACCCCACACCCTTTCTTCAGGATCCTCCACGATGTTGGCCGTGGGGCCTCCCCACAGGGAAGAGCACCCGTCGAAAACCAGCTCGTAGCCCTCCACGTAGCCGATTCCCACCCTCCTCCATCTCTCCCCGCATCGCTTCCTCATCTGCTCCAAGCTCATGTTGGAGCCGTAGGCAAAGTAGTAAACCACGCTACACCTCCTCCCGTTTCTTCCAGTCACCCGATTTTATAATTTTGCAACCTGCCGTTGGGCCGTTGTAGATGTACGTGAGAACTCGAAGTTTCCGCCCGCTCTCCAGACAGACCTCTATCGTCTCCCTACTGTAGAGATCCGGGGTTCCCTCCACAACGTCCAGGGTCTTCAGGAGCTCCTCCGGTATCTCGTAGACCTCCCCCTTGACCTCCATTTCTCCCGGAACCATCCCCGGATAGTCCGTCAGATCGTAAAGCACGAACCCCTTCACGGTCGCCTTGCCCAGAAACCTGCAGCCCCTCAGGATGAAGTGCCTCTTCTCTCCCCTGCGGAGGGTTCCGTATACGAAAATTCTGACCGGCGAGGAACCTTCCCCGCCGGAAAGACGCATCTCCCGGTTAGACCCCATCCCCCAGCCTCCTCAGCTCCCCGACCCTTCCCATGAAGGTCCCGTCGAGCAGGTACACCTCCGCCCTTTCGAGGTCGACCGCCCCGCTCCTGAGGATGGGTCCCATCAGCTCGTCCGGCACGCTCCTGTTGACGGGTGCCCCGCCGACCAGCTCGCCGAAGGCCGGCATGACTATGAGCCTCTCGCACCTCCCGCCCCTCAGCTCCTCCGGAAGCTTCGACCTGTCCACCCCCATCTTCAGCCACACCGGCTCCACCACCCTCCCGCCGTACCTGTCCCTGATCTCGACGGCCGGATGGTTGTGCCCCATGACCATCACCCTGCAGCCGGCGACCTCCGGCGACGGCCAAGCGTGCCCGTGCCACAGCCCAGCGGTCCTCCCGATCGCCACCCCCCTCACGCCGTGCACGACGACCCCCCTGGGCACCATCCCTTCTATGTCCCCGTCGTGGTTCCCCGGCACTATCTCCACCCTCACCATCCTCGCCAGCTCCCCCAGCAGCCGTGGGATCTCCCTCCACTCCTGCCAGCTCGCCGCCGGAATCCCGTGCTTGACGTCCCCCAGCAGGATGAGCCTGTCAGCCCCGCTCCTCTCGACGAGCCCGGTGATCCTCCTCCTGACCTTCGGCGTCTGGCTTGGCAGCGATATCCCGCTCTCGGCCAGCTCCCCCTCAATCCCGAGGTGCATGTCCGCCACGCCCAGAACCCTCCCCCCGCCTCTCCTGACAAGGAGCG
>CAZZKZ010000141.1:0-3014 GCA_964654915.1 Hadarchaeota archaeon (SeqCode) | reverse complement strand
TGTAAATCGAGGGCTTCCCGAAACCGTGCAGGCGGAAGTAGGCGATTTTCTTCGACCCGAGATGAACTGGATCCGAGCGCAGGGGATCCACCGCGTGAATCAGATCAAGTTTTCTGCATGTCTTCCTGACCTCTTCCGGGTTCTCCGTCCAAGTTCCTCGCGGCTCCCAGGCGAGCAGGACGTCTCCCCGGTCTATCTTCCCGAGACCCTTCCTCATGCCCTCGGCGTTCTCCCCCGCGAAGCCAAAGCGCGGCGGTGTCTGAATCACGCAGATTCTGGCCGAAAGCTTCTCGCATATGACCCTCGTCATCTCCCACGCCCTGAAGTTGTCCTCCGTGGGCCGGAGCCAGCCGTACTCCCTCCCTTTCAGCTCCTCCGCAGACATGCCCGAACGCTTCCAGGTCGGGCTCGTCACCGGATGGGTCACCGCCTGCCAGGCCTTCAGGCAGAAGATGAAGCCCTCGGGCGCCTCCTCGGCCCAGCGTTCGGCCGTTTCCGGCTCCGGCAGCCTGTAAAAGGTTGACTGGAGTTCAACCGTGCTGAAAACCCCGAAGTACTCCTGTCTTCCCCTCGGCCACCCGCAGCATCCAACGTGCACTTTCATAGCCGCAGATTAACCTATATCGGGAAGAGCCAATAAAATGAGGGGATGAGGTTGGTCGGTCTCGGCGTGCTGGCTCTGGGATCCGCGAGTGAGAGACACGGGGCCGCTCTACCGCCCGACACGGACCTGCGTCTAGCTGTGTATGTGGCAAAGGAGGTTGCCAGAAGGTTGGGGGCAGCATTCATAGGGTCCGTTTCCTCGTCGTACGAGTATCCGCACATCGACACCGGAGAGCACCAGCCCATTCCGGTCGTTCTAGACAGCCTGAGGGAGGCCATCGTGAGGGCCCGCCGGGAGCACGGAATCGAGGCGGTCGTGATAGTGAACGGTCACGGAGGAAACTCGCCCGTTGCGGCGGAGCTGCCCGGTCTTGAGAAGGAGCTTGGCGTGCGGATAATCTTCTGCAACTCGCTGCTCAGTCTGGAGGGACCCCACGCTTGGAGCGGCGAGGTCAGCATGGGAATCCTGCTCGGAATCGCCGACGAGCGGAGGCTCGCGGAGCATACAGACTTCGAGAGGTTCCCGGAGGTCGGATTCGTCGGTCTCAGAAGGGCGAGGGAAACGTACGAATGGGCAGAAAGGATGGCCAGGGAGGTGGAGACCGGAAGACTGCGGGCCAGCAGGCTTCTGGGGATGGTCATACTCGAGTGCGCTGTGAGAGATATCATGCAGACGGTTGAGGAGATCGTATGAACCCCCTTGTCTTTCTGCTGGGCCTAAGCATATCGACCGTGTGCTCAATGGTCGGCCTGGCCGGTGGTGCCTTCATTGTTCCATCCCTCATCATTCTGTTCTCGGTACCCGTCAAGACTGCCATAGGAACCAGTCTGTTCGCGATAATGATTGCGACGATTTCCGCTACGATTGTTTACGCCGCGCAGAGAAGAGTCGACTATAGGGTGGGGCTGCTGCTTGATACGCTTGACGTACCTGGAGCTGCCATCGGAGCTTATCTGACGCTTCTAATCTGCTCACGCATTCTGGCCCTGCTCTTCGGACTAATCGTTATCCTTACGTCGATTTCAATCGCCAGGAGAAGAGAGAACCGATCCTGCCGGGTCAGGCTCACGGCAAGGACCGTCGGTGTCTGCATGCTCGGAAGCTTCGCGAGCGGCATTATTTCCGGGATGCTCGGGGTCGGGGGTGGCGTCGTTGACGAGGCCGTGATGATATTGCTCCTCGGGATGCCGGTCGGGCTGTCCGCCGGCACCGCGATCTTCGGGATGTCACTCACAACCGTTGGGGCAGTCATCCCGCACTACCTGATCGGAAACATAGCAACGGATTTGGCCATCCCGCTCGGGGCAGGATGCGCGGTCGGCGGGCTGATTGGTCCAACGCTCGGGAAGAGGATGAAATCAACCACCCTGAGAAAGATTCTGGCCGCAATCATGATCCTCGTCGGAGTCAGGATGATCCTTGTGGCAGCGCTCTAGACGAAATCGAGCCACCTGCGGTACTTCCTCACCCTGCCCCTCACGGCCATGAAGTAGATCGTCTGGATCTTCTCGGTTATGGGTCCCCTGCTCCCAGAGCCTATCTTCCTCCCGTCAACCTCCGCTATTGGTGTGACCTCTGCCGCGGTCCCTGTGAAAAACGCCTCATCGGCCGAGTAGAGATCCTCCGGCTTCAGGTTCCTCTCGTGGACAGGTATTCGCTCGTCTCCGGCTATCCTGATCACAGAGTCCCTTGTTATTCCCGCGAGGGCTCCTGCCTCCAGCGGGGGCGTGAAGAGTTCGCCATCCTTCACGATGAAGACGTTCTCCCCCGGACCCTCGCTGATGTACCCGTCCAGATTCAGGAGAATCGCCTCATCACATCCTGCCCCAAGGGCGTCGAGTTTGGCTAGTATGGAATTCGCATAGTTGGCGACCACCTTTGCTTGGGGAGGCAAGATCGACGGGTGGATCCTCCTCCACCTCGATATCTTGACCCTCACGCCCTTCTGCAGGCCTTCCTCGCCGAGGTAAGTTCCCCATGGCCAGACGGCGATGGCAACGTTGACGGGTGATCCGGTGGGGTTTAGCCCCATCACGCCGTACCCGTAGTAGACAATCGGCCTTATGTAGCACTCGTTAACGCCGTTCCTCCGCACTGTCTTCCTCACGGCCTCGCAGATTTCCGCTAAGCCGTAGGGTATCTTCATCCCGACCAGTTTAGCCGAGCGAAAGAGCCGCTTTATGTGATCCCTCAGCCTGAAAACGGCCGGACCATCCGGCGTGTTGTAGCACCTTATGCCCTCGAAAACCCCTAACCCGTAGTGAAGAGTGTGCGTGAGAACATGGACCTTTGCATCCTTCCATCTGACGAACTTGCCGTCCATCCAGATGTACTTAGTCGGGGTCAGCGACATTTCACCTAGAAATTTTGGGTGACCAGTCTAATAAAAAATTGCGTAAGGCTTGAAATT
>CAZZKZ010000140.1:0-5504 GCA_964654915.1 Hadarchaeota archaeon (SeqCode) | reverse complement strand
GCCGGCATGGCGGTGAACGGAAGGTAGGGGTGCCCGGCGGGATCCGGGCTCCTCAGCTCAACCCGCGTCTTCACGTCCCTGCCGGCCGGCACACGGACGTACGCGCTGCGGTTGAGATTCGCCCAGGATATGTAGACCGGTGCCTCATATCCGGGCACCAGCCTCTTGTAGGAGTTGACGGTCGAGGCGAGGACGGCACAGATCTCCTTGGCGTACTTAAGAAGTCCGCCTATGAAATGCAGGGCCTCCCTGCTGAGCTTGTAGGGCCCCTTCGGGTCGTAGAAGATGTTCCTTCCCTCAGGAGTCATGAGCGACATGTGGGTGTGCATGCCGCTCCCGTTGACCCCGTATATCGGCTTCGGCATGAAAGTCGCGTAAAGCCCGTGCTTCTCCGCTATCGTCTTCGTCACGTATTTCATCATGGAGACCCTGTCGGCCGAGGTTATCGCGTCCGCGTACTTCAGGTCTATCTCGTGCTGCCCCGGGGCCACCTCATGGTGCGACGCCTCCACCTCGAACCCCATGGCGTTCAGGTGGTTGACGATTTCCTTCCTGACGTTTTCCCCCCGGTCCCTCATCAGGTCAAAATAGCCCCCGTAATCGGACGGCTTGGTGGTCGGCTCGCCGTTCTCCGCAAGCAGAAGGAAGAACTCGTACTCGGGCGCCGTGTAAAACACCCATCCGTGCTTTCTCGCGATCTTCACCAGCCTCTCCAGCGCCCATCTTGGATCCCCCTCAAACCTGTTCCCGGCGTGGTCGTAGACCTCGCAGACCATCCTGGCCGTCTTCAGGTCGTTCTCCGTCCAGGGCAGGATAACGAACGAGTTCGGGTCCGGCTTCAGCCTCATGTCCGACTCCTCGATGGTCGCATAGCCGAGGACGGACGACCCGTCGAAGAATATCCCCTCCTCCATAGCCTTCTTCAGCTGACCGGACGGAATGGTTATGCTCTTGACGGTGCCGAGTATGTCCGTGAACTGTAGCTGGACAAACTTTACGTTTTCCCGCTTCACAGCCTGAAGGATGTCCTCCTCCTTCATCCTTTCCCACAGTAGATAGTCCGGTCCATTTTTAAGGATGATTTTCGTCCTCACCTTATGAGCCTCGAGCTGGCGAGCCCGGCCAGCGAAAGAGCGCCAGCGACCACGCCGGTCATCCTAAGCCCCGCAGCCTGCGAGACGAACCCCCCAACCGCCGGCCCGACCATCATCGAAAGGCTTATGGTCGAGCCGAGCATGCCGGTGGCGGTCGCCGTCTCCCCGTTTTTCTCGATCAGGTAAACGAGCGCACCGACATACATGCAGCTCCAGGCGAAGGCTATCGCCAGCATGATCGGAATCAGCTGCAGGTAGGATGTCACGGCCGAGTAGAGGAAAAAGGACACGGCCGAGAGAAAGGTTCCCAGCCTGAAGATCTCACTCCCGCTCCATCTCCCGGCCTTCCTCCCGAGCATTCCCATTATCAGGAACTGGCTCCCGGTGTTTATCGCGTGCAGGATCCCGATCCAGAGTACCGGGCAGTTCAGCTCCTCGCGAAGGAAAACCGGGAAGAGGCTCCACACCACATAGGCCCCCGTGTGTCTGAGGAAGTACGAGAGGTAGAGCGGAAAATTCGAGGAAAGGACATCTCTGACGGACCTGCCGCCGCGCCTTTTCCGGCCGCTCCCGCCGAGGTCTGCCGAGATCACAAGCGCGATCAGGAAGAACAGACCTGAGAGGATGAACCCCTCCCTCCACCTGCCGACCAGCCCGGCCGCCAGATACCCGATGGCCCAGCCGAGCGAGCCGAAGCCCGCAAGCCACCCGATCCTCTCCCGGTAGCCGCTGGCCCCGGAGACGTAGGAGAAGAGCGGAAAGGTGCACATTCCGACCGACGTGCCAGCCAGCGCCCTCAGTACGACCATAGAAGCCATGTCCCTCATGTAGACCTGCGCGGCGAAGAAGACCGTCCCGGCCACGAGACCGCAGAGGATTATTTCCCTCTCCCTCCCCGTGATGTCGGCCAGTCTGCCGAAGAGGATGTAGGAAAAGAAGGCCGCGGTGCCGTAGGCGGTTCCGATTATCCCGATATCTGAAAGTGACAGGCCGATTTCCCTAGCTAGCAGGGGAACGAAAATTCCGGATACGGAAACCGCGGCGTTCACCATCAGCATTATGATGTACGGAGAGTGCGACCCACGTTCGACCATCAGAGTGTTAATAAATCCGCCCGGCCTAAATATTCAGCGTATGAGCGAGTCCGCTAGGCGTGCTCTGGCGATCCTGCTCGTCATCCTGTTCATACTCTCGATGGCGGTCTCTTTCATAATAGCGATTCTCGGGGGAAACGCTTAAAATGTATGTGGTTCGAGAGGGTTGGAGAAAATGCCGGTCTGCTCGTCCTGCAACAGGGAGATAGGCCCAGGGCAGCCAGCCGTCCACTTCATGTGCCCATCCTGCGGGCAGGAGGAGATCTGGCGCTGCGCCGAGTGCAGGAGGCTCAGCGTCTCCTACAGGTGCTCCAGGTGCGGGTTTGCAGGACCCTAGGTGATTGAGATGGGAGACGTCGCCGTTATCCTGAGGGTAATGCCGGAGGGCACGGAGGTGGATCTGGCCAAGCTCGAGCAGCAGATAAGGGAGAGGGTGAAGGTCTTCGCCGTGGAGAGGGAACCAATTGCGTTCGGGCTCGAGGCCCTCAGGCTGGTCACCGTCGTCGAGGACAGGGAGGGCGGCACAGAGCCCATAGAGAGGGAGATTTCGTCGATTCCGGGGGTCGCCAGCGTTGAGGTCGTCGGTCTCACGAGGATCTTCATCTGACCGCGGGTCCCGGAAAGCCTTTAAGGAGCCAGAATTTCACATTTCTCTCTGATGGGAAAGAGAGATGTTGAGAGGGCATTTCTGATTTCTCTTCTCGCAACAACAATCATGGGGTCATCTCAGCTGATTTTCTCTTTCATCTTCAACAGCCTGGCCCTCCTTGCCCTAGGTCTCGAGACGCTCTCTGACAGCGTGACCACCGTTGTCGCCATCTGGGGAACGAGGGTCTCGAGAAGGCCAGCGGACAGGGGTCACCCGTACGGCCACTGGCAGGCCGAGTCTCTCGTTTCGCTCTTTCTTGCCCTGGCTCTCGGAATCTCCGGTCTGAGGGTCCTGATCTCCTCGGTCGACCGCCTGAGGGCCGGCACGGTTCCGGGCATAACCCCTGAGGCCATTCTAGTCCCCGCGGTCTCGGCCTCAGTGTGTCTAACCCTCGCCCTCTACAAGCTCAGGGTCGGAAGGAGGGAGGGCAGCCTCCCCCTCGTCTCCGACGCCTACCACACCCTCACCGACTTCCTGACGAGCACGAGCGCAGGCCTCGGGCTGGCGGCCGTCCATGCCGGTTATCCCGCCGCGGACCCGGCCGTTGCCATGGCGATCTCCTTCCTCCTCTTCTACCTAAGCTTCTCGATCGGCAGGGCATCCGTCTCCCTTCTGATGGAGAGGGCCGCCCCGGAGCAGATGATCTCTGAGATGAAGTCGATCTGCAGGCAGACGCCCGGAGTGCGAGGCTTCCACAAGCTCCGGACTAGGCGCTCCGGGTCCAAGATTTTCGCAGATGTCCACGTGCTCGTCGACCAAGACAAGAGCGTGAGGGAGGCCCACGAGATAGCCTCAAAGCTCGAGCGCAGGCTGAAGTCGAAGATACACGGTCTGAGCTCGGTCGTGGTCCACGTTGAGCCGGAGAGGAGGCCTAAATCCTCCACTTCCAGGAAAGAGCGCTCCTGATCTTCTCAACGATGCCGAGCCTTCTCCTCGCTGGTTCTGCAAACCTTTTGCCTTTTGCCGCCCTCACGACGTTCACGACGCTCTCTGAGAGCCCCCTCAGGTCGTATCCGCCCTCCAGCAGGAAGACAACCCTTCCGCCGCATATTCTCTCCGCGGTCTCAAAGATCTTCCCGGCCATCCACCCGTAGAACCCGCCGCTGAGCTCCAGCTGCGTGAGCGGGTCCCTTGCGTGAGCGTCGAAGCCAGCTGAGACCGCGATGATTTCGGGCTCGAACTGCACGGCGACGGGGATCAGGATCTCGTCCACAATTGTCGCATACTCCTCATCCCCCGTGCCCGGAGGAACCGGTATGTTTATGTTGAAGCCCCTGCCCTCACCCTCCCCTATCTCTTCCACCTTCCCGGTTCCGGGGTAAAGCGGAGACTGATGGACGGAGATGTACAGAACCTCCGGATCCTTGTAAAATATCTCCTGCGTCCCGTTCCCGTGGTGGGCGTCGAAGTCGAATATGAGAACCCTGCCAACTCTCCTCAGCAGGTCCCTGGTCATTATGGCGATGTTGTTGAGGTAGCAGAACCCGCCTCCCGAGCTCCTGCCAGCGTGGTGACCGGGTGGTCTGATCAGGGCGAAGGCGAAGTCAACCTCTCCGGACTCGACGAGCCTGCCCGCGAGCAGGGCGCCCCCGGCCGAAAGGGCCGCTATCTCGAACGTGTTCTCCGCTGTCGGCGTGTCAGAGTCCACCGGAATTCTGTTCCGGCACATCTCCATCAGCCACCTCACGTAGCTCTCGTCGTGGACCGCCAGAATCTCCCTCATCTTCGCCGGCTCCGGCTCGTGGACGTTCTCCCACAGACCCTCATCCTTGAGCTTCCCGGTGATTGCCGTCAGTCTGGCCGGAGACTCCGGATGCCACGTCCCCGGGTTGTGCTCTAGATATCTCCCGGAGTAAACGAAGCCAACCCTCACACTCTCTCCTCCAGCTTCGCCCTTCTCACGATGTACATCCCCCTCTGCCCGTCCCAGATAGTCTCCGCCTCCAGGATTTTCAACCTGAGCCTGAAGAACGGTGCATCAAGGACTAGGGTCTCGTACTCTCCTCCCTCGCCGCACGGGTTTATCCCGAACCTCCTCGACAGTTTGAGGAGCTCCACGAGTTCGGCACGGCCCACCCTCTGGCCCAGCCACCTCCTGCCCAGGCCCTCCGCGGAGACTCCAACGATTATGAACTCGATTCCGGATTCGACCTCCTCCGAGATCACCTCCTCCGGGTCCCTCCCCCAGAGGGGTGCGATGTGCCTCATGCCCAGCTCCCCGCATATCAGGTCTATCCTGCTCTTCTGGAAGCTGGAGGAGATGACGCCGCTCACGACGCCGTCAACCCCGATCTCCCGCAGAACGGATTTCAGGAAGGGGATCTCCTCGTCCTTTCCCCCCCAAAACTCCGCGCGTCTTGCCGGAATTCCAATGCAGGCCGAGAGGAGTTCGGAGAGGTGAACGTTCGGGTGATGGAACATCCAAGAGTCCTCCCTCCCCGGCTCCACGAAGACGAGGTCGGTCACCTCGTGTCCCTCTCTCATGGCCAGCCAGAGGGCGAACATCGAGTCCTTCCCGCCGCTGCAGAGCGCGGCAACTCTCATCAGAAAAATTTGACCGTTCGGCCGCTTAACTATGCGAGTCTGATCGCCGAGAGAACGTCTTCCTTCACTCCTGCGAAGAAAAGTATGCAGGGAAGCAGAATCACACCCATCGCATGCGTCCTC
>CAZZKZ010000139.1:0-13816 GCA_964654915.1 Hadarchaeota archaeon (SeqCode) | reverse complement strand
TGTAGTAGAATTGCAAAAAGTCATCAGCTCTTCTGAAGATTTCCCCATCTTTGGTAAGTAATCTTGATTTCATCAACTCGTCCAACACCTCCTTAACAATTGACCGCGATTGCTGATGTTTTCTGAAGGCGCTCTTGTTTTGAGTATTTTCAAGTTTTTCCACAAGATCTGAGATGGTGAAGCTATTTTCATGCAAGTACATAATAGCATCTAACACCCTCCAATAGTTATTTAAGATGAGCTTAGGATGGACTAACATGAATATTTTCCTACACAGCATTCTCGACAAAAATTACCGTAGCAACCCTTAAAAACATTTCCTGCTCAAATCTGCCTACGTTGAAATTGACTGCCGTCCAAAACGTGGTGGGCCCGGTGGGATTCGAACCCACGACCTTCACCGTGTCAGGGTGATATCACAGCCGCCAGATCCGCTACTCTCGGGGCGGGGCCCTCCTGAGCACCGCGAGGATGACCGCCACCGCGATGAAGACGATTACGGCCATCACCGCGGGCCCCCACGGGAACGGTCGGGGCCGAACGGGCTCTCCCGATATCGCGAAAAGGGAAAGCCCGGGCGAAACTGCCAAGAAGTATGCGCGCTCCTCGTCCTCGCCCACAAAGATCGTCGGCAGGGACGTCCAGGTGGATGTGACAGCGTCGTAGCGGTTCAGTGTTATAGTGGATATATCGATACTGTTCGCGGCCATCCAAGATTTCTCAACGCTGAAGAGGATGGTGACGCTCCTGATCTGAGCATCTGTCAGGTTTTCAACCACCACGTTCAGGTACCGGTACGCGGCTCCGGGGGCCGCGATGGCTATGCTGGCCGGCCTTTCCGTGAACTGCTGCACGGTGATGCTCGCACCCGAGATATCGCTCTCGGCCTCCAGCGTGATCTCCGATATCACCGTGTTTTCCACACAAACCGTTGCGTTCTCCCCCCTCCCCAGCGGTGGGATATCGTATGTCGGGGACTGATTCTCCACGATCCCGACCGGTACCGCAGCGTACACCCCCGTGACCGTTCTGCTTTCGTCTTCCGCAAGGGTCACCACCTGGGGTGAGGGCGTCAGGTAGCCCAAGTAGTCGCCGAATGTGACGGTGTATGTTCCGGGATCCAGCTGCCTCATTTGCGGTGCGATACCCCACAGGGATCCGTCAACGTAAACCCTGCCCTTTATCGGAGCAGTGTCGACCGTGAGCATCGCCTTTCTCGGAACAACCGCTTCAACCGTGAGGGTGAAGGTCGTGCTGCGAATCTTCCCTCCGCCCGTGCCGGTGATGGTTATGGCATGCGTCCCGGCGGGGGTGGTCGAGACGGTGGTGATCGCAATCGTGGAGGTGAAGCTGGGCGTCCCGGAGGGCGGGCTGAAGGTGGCGGTTGCACCGGATGGCAAACCCGAGGCCGACAAGCTGACCGCGCTGCTGAAGCCATCGACGGAGGTTACCGAAACTGTGGCACTCGTTGATCCCCCCTGCATGACGGATCCGGATCTCGGGCTAACGCTTATGGTGAAGTCAGGAACCGGGATCGCGGAGGTCGTGAAGGTTCTGTCCGCAGACACATTTTCATTTCCCAAGGCATCGGCCGATCTTACCCTGTAGTGGTAGGTGGTGGCGGGGGAGAGCCCGGTCAGAATAACGGTGTGGCTCACAACAAGCGCGTTGTCGCCCCGTGTCAGCCCGTATCCCGTCGTGGTGCCATATTCAACCACGCTCGTCGCATTTTCGTTTGTGGTCCAAGTTATCACGGCTGAACTCGAGCTTATCCCGGAAGCCTCCACGCTGGCGATGACCGGAGGAGTCGTGTCCACCGCGCACGCTGCATCCGCCACCGGCGGGGGCGATTCCTCGTTGCCAACATCGTCGCGGGCAGTTGAGTAGAACTGATAAAAGCCATCGCCCTCCGGCGCGGTGAAGGTCCACGACCATGGACCTGCCGTGTCGTTTTCAAAAAGCGTCCAAGATCCCCAGCCCGAGTTGTCGGCTGAGTGCCTGTACCAGAGGGTAACTCTAGCCACACCGGAGAGCGCGTCGGATGCGGTCGCGTTGATCGTGAAGGGTACCGATGTTCTCCAGTATGGGGAGATCGCGCCGACGGATGAAGCGGGGGCAACGCTGTCGTTGACGGTCAGATTCACCTCCCTCACATCCCCGCTCTGGAAGACCACGGTTTCGTTCGCCCAAAAGCCGTTGACCCGGAACCTTATGACGCTCCCATCCGGGATGTGGTCCTCCACGCGCTTGGGCACTACGAGATACTCGTGGGGAGGATTCCCGTAAACGCCCCGCTGAACCACTTCAATGGATCCTCTCTCATCCCCGTTGAAGAAAGCAGCAATCACCGATCCCGGGGGAACGCCCACCGTTCGCTCGGGCCCGACGACCTGGACACTCCCGTAGTAAAGTGCCGGGAGCTCCTGGGCTGTGGCCGGTACCGCTATGGCCAGTGCGATAACACATAACGTTAACCCGAAGCCTATCTTACTGCCCCGCCCCATTCTTCAGATCCCCCTTAACCGACGCTACCACAGTAGTACCAAGACACCGGCGTGCTGCTGTAACCGGCCAGCCGATCGGGGTTCTCCATGAATACCCAGTACCCTCCAAAGGGCTGCATGCTGTACGACGTCCAAGAGCTCGCCGTATACACCCAGGTATCCTGCCAGAGATACCAGCTATAGCCACCCAAATCGTATCCCTCGTACTCGTAAATTTCAGTATATGAGAGGTACTCGCCCGGACTCACAACATCGGTATAACCCCTGAGCCCACCCGGTGTCTGCTCGACCGACACCATTGCCTCCTGCGCATACATGTCCTGCCACCACCAGTATGTCTCACCCCAATCCCAGTACCACTCCACGTACCCGGCAGGAGCATAGCCCACAAGGTTCCACCCCGCTCCAAGCTGGCGCACGGGTGGAGCGGTCGGTTTCCTGCTGAACGCGAGTCCCATCTGGTCTCTCCCCGTGGCATGGATGAAGATCGCCTCAAGCGGCTTCATCTCGTAGTTCTCGTCCACCACCACCCACTCACCGTTTTCAATCCTGAGGGCGGCGTCGTACCACAGATCGTGCCCGGGGCGTAGGCTCACAATGTCCCCCCACCTTGCGTTGGCGAGTGTCACCGGGATGGACCTGAGGTTCCACCCCTTCTCCAGGGGCACCATGACGTCGACCACCGCCAGCTCTATGGTGGAGGTGCTCTCGCTGCCCTCCCAGTCGGTGACCGTCACGGGTATTGTGAAGTCGCCGAGCTGTATCTCCTGGGAGAGCATCTGGGCCACGGCAGACTCGTCCGTTATCAATCCGTAATCATAGAGCATGTCAATCGGCCAGAACCAGTATTCACCCCAGAAGTCGAAGCCCCAGATGTCGTCCCCCCATGATTCCATGGGCACGCTCTCCATTTCCTCCAGGAATTCCTCCCATGCTCCCTCATCGAACTCCACGTTCGCGAACATCTTCTCGAAGAGAGGCCTGAAGTTCAGGGTGACGCTCTGTATCCCATCGGCATCGTAGGCTTCCACGAGCAGGTAACCCCAATAGTTTCCTGTTCCTACGCTGCCCGTACCGCTTGAATACGAATATGATATGAGGGACATCATGTCGGGGATGGCGAGCGCGTTTTCTATTGTGGGCGGCATTTCATCCTCCACCGTCGCCAGAGTTCCGGCCATCTCCAAGGTGTGGGCGTCGGCCCCCGCCACGCTCGCCAGCGATGCCGTCATGATCAGAACCAACGAGGCGATAGCTAGCGCTGGAATCCCTATGCAAGGCGGTTTTCTAATCTTCTCCAAAAATATCAATTGTTCACCTTTCCATTTCCCTGCAGACCGCCCACAGACAGAAAGTTGGTTCCTCGCCCTGCAGATGACATTTTCAGCACAGATATTAGTCCAGATATGGCTTAAAAACCTTTCGGTAATGAGTTCCGAAGCCAGGTTGGTGGGCCCGGTGGGATTCGAACCCACGATCTTCACCGTGTCAGGGTGATGTCATAACCATCTAGACCACGGGCCCACAGAATGCTCTTCGCGGACGTAAATAAATCGTTAACCCCGGCGACCGAAAGGCAGATATCGCCGCGGCGGGAACATGAGGTCCGTGGAGCCGCGGGTGAGGCGCGTCGTGACCTGCTTCCTCGAGAACGGGGGGCAGATCCTGGTCCTGAGGAGGAGCCGGAGGGTCGGGACCTACAGGGGAAAGTGGGGCGCAGTTGCCGGATACGTTGAGGAGGGCGAGACGCCCGAGCAGGCCGCCCGCAAGGAGATCCTGGAGGAGACCGGGATAGCGGACGCCGAGCTCGTCCGGGCCGGCCGTCCCTACGAGTTCCTCGACGAGGGGATCGGGGTGCTCTGGGTCATCCATCCTTTCAGGTACCGCGTGAAAAGCAGGGAGGTGAAGATCGACTGGGAGCACGACGAGGCCAGGTGGATCGACCCGGCCGAGCTGGAGGGGATGGACACCGTCCCCCACCTGGCGGAGAGCTGGAGGAGGGTCTCAGGCGAAGAACAAGCGGCCTGAGCCCGGGCTGATCCCTCCGGCCGAGTCCGGGCGGGTCACGGTGCAGCCGGTGGACCCGCATCCGCGCCGCTTGGACCCCTGGCTGAACGGACCCGACCGGTTCGCTACTTCGATATCATCCGGTCTATGTTCAGGTTGAGGACTATTTCGGCTATGTCGCTCGCATACTCCGCCGTCCGCCTTATGCTCTCCATTATCATCCTTATGCTGGAGATGTTCACCTGCTTGGCCTTGGACTGTATCTCCTTCACCGCCTCGTTTTCCAGCGCTACCATCGCCTTGGCCCTGGAAACCACTTGGTCCGCCAGCGTGTAGTCCTTTTTGAACAGAGACTTTATCGCGTCCTCAAACACATTCTGCGCGAGGGTGCTCATCTCATGGATCCTCTCGAAAACCGCTGGGCTCGGCTTCTCCTCCATGGACAGGACGTTCTCCGCAATGCGCACCGCATGATCGGATATCCTCTCCACGGACTTCACGATCACCCTGTAGCCAAGACAGTCCCGTGGACTTGAAAGCCCGACCTCCCTGAGTATCTTTTCATTCTGGACGGCTGCCTTCAGCTGGCGCACCAAGTAGATGCTGAAGCGATCAACCTCGTCGTCCAGCTGGATGACGTCCTGGGCGAGCTTTTTGTCCAGATTCTTCAGCGCCTGCACGGCGTCGCTGTGCATCGAGGTGGCAATTATACACATTCGCCTCAGGGCGTTTTCGACCGGGATCTCCGGATAGCTCGCCAGCGTCTGAAGCCTGATCTCGTTTGGGGTCTCGGATATTATTTCCGTGCCGACCAGCTTTTTCCTCGTCAGCTCCTTTACCACGTTTATCTGCGTGGTGCCTATGCGGCCCTCTTTCGCCCGCACAACGATGAAGCTGTAGCCCGCTAGGTAAAGGGAGACGATTGCCCTCGATATCGTTTCCGGATCGTCCTTGCTTGAAATGGCGAGAACGGCCTCCACGGGCTGGGCCGACGGTCTTGCCATCTCCTTCGGGGTCAGAATGAGCGAATTGTTCTGCTGGGTTATCACGACTTGGCTCCCTGCCTTCAGTCCCAGCGAGGTGACCCACTTCTTTGGAAGCGAGACTATGTATGTGGATTTCCCGGTGAACTGAATCTTTCTCGTCTCCTCGCCCGTCTGCTCCCTCATCTATATCCCCTCTATATATGTAACCCCCATCTATATTTTCTATTCGGACAAGATATATAAATCTTACTCCGGATAAGGGGTAGCGGATAATATGAAAGGGAAAATAGCAATCCCGCTGGTAATCGTCGCAGTGATAGCCATCGGCGCAGCTGCCTATCGAGGCTCAACGAGTGAACACATCTCGGAGCAGGGACCGGAGCAGGAAATCTCTCTGAACGGTGCTGGAGCAACTTTCCCATTTCCGCTGATCGACAAGTGGGCGGCGGAATACAATAAAATCAAACCGAAAATCTTCGTCAACTACCAGGGAATCGGAAGCGGTGGGGGGATAAGGCAGCACACTGAAAAGACGGTCTATTTCGCGGGCACCGATGCCCCGCTCACACCGGCACAGGCTGAAAACGCACCGAACACTCTGCACATCCCCATAACCATCGGCGGAGTGGTTCCGATATACAACCTGCCCGGCATACCCAAGGGACTTCGGTTCACCGGAGAGATACTGGCCGACATATACCTCGGAAGGATCACGAAGTGGAACGATGCCAGGCTGACCGCAATAAACCCGGGCGTGAACCTTCCGGACCAGTCAATCGTCGTGGTTCGTAGGTCGGACGGAAGCGGCACCACCTTCATCTGGACCAGCTTCCTGTCGAACGTCAGCCAGGAGTGGAAAAACAACGTTGGACGGGGAACATCGGTTAACTGGCCCACGGGGCTCGGAGGAAAGGGAAATGACGGGGTTACGGCCCTCGTGCAGCAGACGCCCTACTCCATCGGCTACGTCGAATTCACCTTTGCAAAGAAGAACAACCTGCCTTGCGGATATGTCAGAAACGCGGCCGGCGAATTCGTCGAGCCGACCATCGAATCATTCGCCAAGGCGGCAGAGTACGCTGCGGTGATCCTGCCCAGGGGCGATGCGAGCTGGGCAGACGTCTCAATAGTTGACAGCCTGGCCAACAACACGCGGGCACGCGGTGCCTACCCGATAACGAGCTTCTCCTACCTCCTCGTCTACAAGGAGCTGAACGTCCTGCCCAACATGAACGAGAACATCGCCGGGGCCCTGGTGAACTTCCTCTGGTGGGCCGTGCACGACGGCCAGAACTACGCGGAGAACCTGTACTACGTTCCCCTGCCGCCGAGCGTCGTGAGACACAACGAGGAAACACTGCGCATGATAACCTTCAACGGTCGGCAACTGCTCAAGTGAAGAGAGATGGATATGCAGAACCCGCCCAGAGCATTTTCTTTTTTTCACAATCTAAAGGCAAAAATCGTCGCCCTCCCAAGGATGCGCTTGAAGGGTGACGATGTTTTCAAGCTCGTGTGTGCGCTGTTCGCTTCCAGCATCTTTCTGATTCTCGGCCTGATGGTTTACGAACTCGTCAGGGGATCGTGGCTTTCCATACGGACCTTCGGCCTGAACTTCATCGTTGGCACCAAATGGGATCCGGCAATTTCTAGGGTTTTCGGGGCCCTGCCGCTCATACTGGGAACGCTGGTCACATCGGCCATCGCGCTCGTGATAGGTGTGCCCATAAGCTTGGGCATCGCGCTGGCTCTTTCGGAGTACATGCCTAAAAAATTCGGGTTCGGGGTCTCCTTTCTGGTCGAGCTTCTGGCCGCCGTTCCGAGCGTCATCTACGGTCTCTGGGGAATTTTTGTGCTCATCCCCTTCCTCCGCAACCACGTGTATCCGCACCTCCAGTCGGCCTTCGGCTTCCTCCCCATCTTCTCCGGGCCGATCTACGGCGGGGGTGTCCTGACGGGAGGAATAGTTCTGGCCATAATGATAATCCCGACGGTCTCCGCCGTAATGCGTGACCTCTTCTCTTCTGTGCCGAATTCCCAGCGCGAGGCCATGATAGCCTTGGGCGCGACAAAATGGGAGACCTCAAAAACCGTGGTCAGCTACGCGCGCTCGGGAGTCGTAGGCGCCATAATCCTGGGGCTGGGGCGCGCCGTTGGAGAGACCATGGCGATCACGATGGTCATCGGAAACAAATTCCAGGTCTGGCCATCCTCGCTGTTCGATGCCTGGTACACAATGTCGGCCATCATAGCAAATGAACTTCTGGAGGCAACCTACGATCTCTATGTCAGCGCCCTGATCCACGTTGGGCTGGTTCTGCTGTTCATAAGCTTGGTGATCAACATTCTCGCCAGGCTGATTGTCTGGCGAACCCTGAGGCTGACAAGGGGGATTGCGAGGGAGTAGGGATATGGACCGGTACAAGCTGAGAGTCATCAAAGATCGCCTCATGAAGGTTCTGGTTTACTTGGCCCTCTTCTTAGCCCTAGTCCCGCTCTTCAGCATACTTTTTGAGGTCTTTCGAAGGAGCTTTTCGGTGATCAGCTTGGATTTCTTCATCAGACCAACTCCGACCGTCGGCGAGGTCGGGGGCGGAATTGCAAACGCCATACAGGGGACGCTGATAACGGTCGGTCTTGCCTCGCTCATCGGTGTTCCGATAGGGCTCATGTCGGGCATATTCCTGAGCGAATACAGCGAGTCGAAGCTGTCGGCCGCCGTCAGATTTTTCCACGACGTCTTGAATGGCATACCCTCGATCGTCATAGGGATATTCGCCTACGCCATGATCACTCTTTCAATCGGTTTTTCGGTGATCGCGGCGGCGTTCGCGCTTGCCATAATCATGATCCCCATAGTCACCAGAACCACCGAGGAGGCGCTCAAGCTCGTACCAATAAGCGTGCGGGAGGCAGCAATCGCCCTGGGCATCCCGAGGTGGAAGACTACACTCACCGTTGTGCTCGGCAGCGCAAAGAAGGCCATCGTAACGGGGGTGCTGCTCTCAATCGCAAGGATTTCCGGGGAATCGGCGCCCGTTCTTGTGACCATGGGCTTCTGGCGGTGGTGGTTCTCGGGACTGAATCGGCCGGCCGCCAACCTCGCCCTGAACGTCTTTGTTTTTGGCACGTCGCCGTTTGAGAACTGGGTAGCACTGGCGTGGGGGTCCGCGCTCCTGCTTCTTATGATTGTTTTGGGGATAAGTGTATTGGCGAGAATTTTAACTAGGGGGAGATACTGATGGTGGTCAAGTTAGACATCCAGAATTTGAACGCGTGGTTCGGCTCGAAGCAGGTGCTGAAAAACATAAGCATGAAAATTGAGGAGAATGCCGTGACGGCCATCATCGGCCCGTCCGGGTGCGGCAAGACCACCTTCATCCGCTGCCTCAACAGGATGCATGAGATTACCCCGGGCGCGCGGGTTTCCGGGAAGGTCCTGTTCAACGGGATGGACATCTACAGTGACGGCGTTGACCCCGTCACTGTGAGAAAAAAGATAGGCATGGTTTTTCAGAAGCCAAATCCCTTCCCCATGATGAGCATCTACGACAACGTGGCGGCCGGCCTGAAGCTGAACGGCGTCCGGGATAAGAAAATCATAGACATGGCCGTCAAGCGCAGCCTCGGGCTGGCCTATCTCTGGGACGAGGTGAAGGACGATTTGAACAAGTCTGGGGCGAGCCTGTCGGGCGGACAGCAGCAGAGGCTCTGCATAGCGCGCGCTTTGGCCGTTGAGCCGGAGGTCCTGCTGATGGACGAGCCCTGCTCGGCCCTGGATCCCATATCGACGGCAAAGATAGAGACCCTCATAAGAAAACTGGCTGAGGACCACACCATCGTCATCGTGACCCACAACATGCAGCAGGCGGCAAGGATCTCGGACTACGCCGCCTTCCTTTATTTCGGCGAGCTGATAGAGTACGGTCCCACCAAGCAGATTTTCAACAGCCCGGAGCACGAGCTGACGAAGAGATACATAACTGGAGAGTTCGGCTGAGGACCGCCCGTTGTCTTTAAAAAATCTGGTGGACCGGGCGGGATTTGAACCCGCGACCCCTCGCATGCCAAGCGAGTGCTCATACCAGGCTGAGCTACCGGCCCCAACAGAGATGTCAGACGCCGGAGGTCTTTAAGATTTTGGTGAAACTCCGGCCCTCGAACCGAGCTGGCAGAGATGACTTTAAGCCGGAATTCTATAGTAATCAGGTGCCGGCTTGCAGGAGATCCGCTACGAAGTGCCCGAGGTCAGGATAGTCTTCAGGCGGATCGAGAGGCCCACCGCGAGCTACATCCTTCTCGCCGCCATCCTCGCGGGGTTCGCGGTCCAGCTGGCCGCCGAGTTCTACCTCGGCAGGTCCTACTACGAGTTCGGGGACCACGGCAGCTTCCTCTACTACGTCTGCCCGGCCAGGAGCACCGTCCTCGACAGGCCCTGGACCCTCGCCACGTCCATCTTCGCCCACGGCGGCGTCCTCCATCTGCTCGTGAACGTCATCGTCTTCGTCTCCTTCGCCCCGCTGCTTGAGATGAGGGTGGGGAGGAGGGACTTCCTGCTGGTCTTCCTCACGTCGGGTGTGATCGCCGCCGCCGCGCAGGTGGCCGTCAGCCCGCCTGAGGTGATCGTGCTTGGGGCCAGCGGGGCGATCCTGGGGCTCCTCGCGGCCCTGGCCGTCCTCGCCCCGAGGATCCCCGTCCTCTTCTTCTTCATCGTACCGATGCGCCTCTGGATGGTCGTGGCCGGGTTCGCAGCGATCTCCGCCCTTCTAGCCCTCACCATGCCGGAGAGCTCGGTGGCCAACCTGGCCCACCTCACCGGGATCATCGTCGGCGTCGCCTGGGGCCTGAGGATAAAGAAAAGGGAGGCAGGCCTTGTGCGCCTGCTCACCATTTAAGCCACCGAGGGAGAGTGCATCCCGATGACCGAGCTGGTGGAGAAGATCATGGAGCTGAAGGAGAGGAAGAGGGCGGTCATCCTCGCCCACAACTACCAGCCCCCGGAAATCCAGGACCTAGCGGACTTCGTCGGGGACTCCCTCGAGCTCGCCATAACCTGCACGAAGGTGGAGAGTAACCTCATCGTCTTCTGCGGGGTCGACTTCATGGCCGAGACCGCGTCCATCCTGAACCCGGACAAGAAGGTCCTGATCCCGGATCCGGGGGCGACCTGTCCGCTGGCTGCCCAGCTCCCGGTCGGGGTCCTCCTCGAGGCGAAGAGGAGGCATCCCGGGGCCGCGACCGTCCTTTACGTCAACACGAGGGCGGAGGCCAAGGCCGAGGCTGACGTAATCTGCACGTCCGCGAACGCCGCCGAGGTTGTGAACGCTCTGAACGAGGAGACCGTCATCTTCGGCCCGGACAGAAACCTTGCTTGGTTCGTCCAGAGGAGGAGCGGCAAGAGGATCATCCCGGTCCCGGTTGACGGCCACTGCTACGTGCACAGGATTTTCAGGGCAGCGGACATCCGGAGGCTTCTGGAGCAGCACCCGGGAGCGGAGGTTATCGTCCATCCTGAGTGCGACCCGGAGGTGCAGGAGATGGCGACGGCCGTCTGTAGCACTAGCCAGATGCTGAGGTGGGCCAGGAGGTCCGGGGCGAGGGAGTTCATAATCGCGACCGAGGTTGGGATGCTCCACAGGCTGAGGAAGGAGAACCCGGGGAAGGTCTTCATCCCAGCCTCGCCCGAGGCCGTCTGCCAGCAGATGAAGATGCACAGCCTCGAGAGGCTCTACCTCTGCCTGAGGGACGAGAGGCCCGAGGTAAGGGTTGGAGGCGGGATCGCGGGGAGGGCGAGGAGGGCGATAGAGAGGATGTTCGAGCTCACGAGGGTCCGTCAGGACTGAAGCCTCGCGAGCCTGGCTATCAGGAGGACCTTGGAGTTCTCCTCGACGGCCTCCGTTATCGCCTCGGCCTCCTCGAGGTTTCTCCCGACGGCGACCAGGCCGTGGCCGCGGAGGACGATCGCCCTGTGCGTCTTAGCCTTCCCGGAGACCGCCCGGGCCAGCCTCTCCGACCCCGGCTCCATCCTCGGGAGTGTTGCTATCTCGCCGGCGATGAGCCTGCACTCGTCCGTCACGGGCCTGACGATCAGGGAGATGGACAGACCCGTGGTGAAGGGCGGGTGGGAGTGGATGACCGCCCCGGCCTCACCGTTCTTCAGGTAGATCCCGGCGTGCATCCGCCACTCGATCGAGGGCCTGCCGCCCGAGAGGACCTCGCCGGTGAGCCTCATCCTGACAATGTCGGACGGTGAGAGTTCTCCCTTGAAGGAGCCGGTCGGCGTGATCAGCATCGTCCCGTCGTCCAGCCTGCAGCTGATGTTCCCACCTCTGGCGGAGATAAGGCCGCGCGAGTAGAGCCTCCCCATCGCCTCGGCGATCCGCCGCCTCAGGACGAGTTCCCGCACAGAAGTTGCTCGGCGGCGGAGGTTAAAAGGCAGCCTTTCGATAATTTTGACGCTCCCCTGCTATCTTAAAACTGATAATTTCCACTAGCTTTAAATATTCATTTATTGAATAATTCAATAGGTGAATAAAAAATGAGATTCATGAACAGGGAGCATGAAATCTCCTTCATCAGGGAGACCGTCAAGCTGTCAAAATCCAAGCTGTTCACCCTTGCCATATATGGACTGAGGAGGGTCGGGAAGACGAGGCTGATCCTGGAAACGCTGGGGGATAAGGACCTGTACCTATTCGTCAACAAGGACAAGGGGAGCGAGAACCTGCTCAGGGAGTACGAGGAGACTATGAAAAACAGGGGGCTATTGACTGAGCTGGAATCGCTGAGAGACTGGGACGATTTTTTCAGGATACTGTTCGAGCGTTTCAGGGGGATTGTCGCATTTGACGAATTCCAAAATTTCTCCAGCGTGGACAGATCGGTGTACGGAACTTTACAGAAATACATAGACCTTAACGAGAGCAGGAAGGGGATTCTTTTGATATTCTCGGGTTCGACCGTGGGATTAATGAAAAAATTGTTTTCCGATGCCGGAGAACCGCTGTACGGTCGGGTAAAGAGAAAGCTGTATCTTAAACCGCTTCGCTTCGCCGATGTGGTAGATGTGTGCCGGGAATTGGACATAAGGGACATGGAGGAGATCATCAGACTATACGCCGTTTTCGGCGGTTTTCCAAAATACTACGTGAGCATAGAGGACGAAGGGCTTTCCGGAGAAACCGCGGAGAAGATAATGGAAAAATTTTTCTTCGCCGAAAACGCCACGCTGGAGGACGAGGTGAGCCAGATCCTCTCCCTAGAGTTCGGAAAGAGATCCGGCACTTATTACGACATACTGGCCGCCATAGCCAGCGGAAACAGGAGGATAAGCGAAATAGCCTCATTCATGAGGAGAAAGGAAACCGCTTTGACAAGGCAGGTGAACGAGCTGGTCAACTACTTCGAGCTGGTGGGCGTTGAGAGACCCGTGATCGACGGCAAAAGCCTGCTGTACATCAGGCATCCCCTGATAGATTTCTGGTTCAGATACTTTTACAGGAACTTGTCAAGCTACAAACGCAGGGAGGCCTGGCTGATAGAAAAGGTGAGGGCAGATATCAACGCATTCGTCGGGCAAAGGTTTGAGGCGGTTTGCAGGGAAATTCTGATCGAAAATCCTCCCTTCAGTTTCGACAGGGTGGGCAGGCAGTGGGGCAAGTTCAGGGGTGAGAGGGGAAAGAACGTTTATGAAATTGATATTGTGGCCCTAAACGAAAAAACTGGGGAGATCCTGTTTGGAGAATGTAAATGGGAGGAAAAAGTGGATGTGGAGAGGGTTCTGGGTGAGCTGAGGGAAAAGGCGAGGCATGTGAACTGGCATAATGAAAAGAGGACGGAGCTTTACGCGATCTTTGCAAAGAGTTTTGAGAAAAAAATCAAACAGCCGGGATTACTGCTTTTTGATCTGGAGGACATGGGGCGCCTGCTCAGGGGTCGGAAAGCCTCTCAAAAAACATCTAAGCGGGGAAAGGTGGGCCCGGTGGGATTCGAACCCACGATCTGCAGTGTGTGAGACTGCCGTCATGCCAGCTAGACCACGGGCCCCAGAGCAAATCTCCGCGCCCGTTCTATTTATCCGTTCCCGTCCGGTGAAGCCACAACGGTCGAGCGCCGCCGCGTGCGAGCGTTCGCACGGGCTAGGCGATCCCGAGGGCGCGCAGCAGGCTCCCCGCCCGCCCCCCCCGCCCCCTCCCCCCCCCGAGCAGCTCGAAGAGCCCCCTCCTCGCGGACTCGCCCCACCGCTCGAGGAGCTGCCTCACCCTCTCGAGCTGCCCGGGGGCGAGGTCAGCCGCCGCCCTCTCGAGCAGCGCCCTTCTC
>CAZZKZ010000138.1:0-1595 GCA_964654915.1 Hadarchaeota archaeon (SeqCode) | reverse complement strand
CAAAAACGAGATACTGGAGGAACTGCGCAAGATCCGGAAGCTTCTTGAGCCAAAACCGGCACCCTCACCCCCGGCGAAGAAGAGCTTCATCGCCGAGTTCATGGATTTCATCACCAGGTACAAGGTTCTGGGGATGGCGGTGGCTTTCATCATAGGTCTTTATCTGGGCGCGCTAGTCCAAGCCCTCGTCAGTGATCTGATAATGCCGATAATCCAGTTTGCAATTCCGGAGACAGCTTGGGAAAACATAGAAGCTGGTCCCTTCAGAATCGGGCACTTCTTCGGTACCCTTGTGACGTTTCTGATGGTTGCCCTGGTGATCTTCCTTATGGTGAGGATAGCCAGTCGGTGGGGGCTGGAGTGAAAGGAAAAGCTGGGCGTTTATCCGTTCTTTAGCTCCATCGATTTGTCTCCAGAAGAATAAGGTGAACTTCCGAAGTTGCGAGCCTTGGTATGAATATCAGCAGGCTCGGCCCCCGCTGTTTAAATCGGGCTTTCAGATATAGAACTGTGAAAGAATGTGCAGGTTGCTTGGGATTATAGCGAACAAGCCGGTTGATCTCGAGTTTTCGCTTGCGAGATTCAAGGAGAAGGCAGAACGCAATCCGGACGGCTGGGGAATCGGTTGGTATGAAGGTGGCGAGGCGAAGATCTTCAAGCAGGGAGTATCTGCTCTTTCTCCCGCAAGCAGATTTCAGGAACTTTCGAGGAGCGTCAGATCCAAAATCATAATCTGCCATGTGAGAAAGGGAACCCACGGGATGCCGGCTGAAAGAAACTCTCATCCCTTCAGGTACGGCTGCTGGATCTTCGCCCACAACGGCTGTGTGGACAGAGACGCCCTCCTGTTGAGGCTGGAGGAAAGGTACATCAGGGAAATCTCGGGAGAAACGGATTCCGAGGTTTACTTCTACTGGATTCTCCAGTGTATTGAGGAGCGCGGGGTTCATGGTATAGAGGAGGCGGTCAGGGAGGCGGCGCGCGGCTCAGGAGGGCTGAACTTTCTTCTCTCAGACGGAAGGGAACTATACGCGTTCAGGTATGGGGGATCTCTTTACATGCTCAGGAGAGACCCAAGCTGTGGCGAGCTGCAGCACACCTCCGGCGAAACAGGAGCTATGCTAAAAAGCAAACTGCTGAGGGGAGAGAAGGCCGTTCTCATATGCTCAGAAAATCTGACATCCGGCGAGAGCTGGGAGGAGGTGAGGGACGGTAATCTCCTCGTGGTCGATGGGAACCTGAATGTAAAGAAAAGAAAAATACTATGAGCGTATCCAGCCGGAAGCGTCTCCCGGTCTGATCTGCGCATATATATGTAATGAGCCCGATGGGGTCCGTGATGGAGGGCAGCACAATCGCAGGTTACTCGGCTTTCGCGGTCGTCCTATGGTCGCTCCTCTTCATCCTGCTCTCAAGGAAGAAGGGATGGAACTTTTTCCGGCCAGTCATCTACGGCTTCATGCTCGGGATTCTGGCCTACTTCCTCGGCGCCGGCATCTTCGGCCTCCTGGTCGGCGGCATGCTGGCCGGCTACCTGATTTCCAAGAGGGGGTCGAAA
Source organism: Hadarchaeota archaeon (SeqCode) (assembly GCA_964654915.1). GTDB lineage: Archaea > Hadarchaeota > Hadarchaeia > Hadarchaeales > Hadarchaeaceae > JAVZGN01. The sequence goes on along the minus strand of CAZZKZ010000138.1, from coordinate 37 downwards.
TCCCCCGAGGGCTTCAGGGGAGGGGGCCTTGGGGGGC
>CAZZKZ010000137.1:0-10145 GCA_964654915.1 Hadarchaeota archaeon (SeqCode) | reverse complement strand
AGCTCTTAAGATGAAAAAAATTCTTGTTATCCTAATTTTTTTATTTGTACTGGTTTCAGTCCTCATTATTCAGCCGTGGAGGACGCGGCGTGAGGAGCCCGCCTACGCCTTCACGAGGGACTGGCTGAGAAAGGGCAACCTCTGGGTCTTCGACCAGCCCCCGGCCGGGTATCTGGAGGAGATAGGCGCAACAGGCACCGCCTTCTCCGTCTACTACGGCGGGGTCAACTCTTACGACAGGAGCTATGTGGAGGAGATGCACGCGCGCGGCTTCAGGGTGACAGCCAACTTTCCCACGGTGCAGGCAGGGGTCACCGAAAACCTAGCCCTGAGGCAGGCGGCCGCCAAGAGGGACATCCACGGCAACCCCCTGCAGTTCCTCGGGCTGGGTGAGCCGGAGATGTGCGGCAACCACCCGCTCTGGAGAGAGTTTCTAATGAGGAGGATCGAGGAGCAGGCAAAGGGTGGAGTAGACGGAATCCTCATCGATGAACCGGGGGAACTCGGGAACTGCTTCTGCGACCACTGCATGCGGGCCTTCAACGATTATCTGGCCGAACGCTATTCCCCGGATGAGCTGCGGAACCTCTTCGGGATAACTGACCTCTCCACCTTCAACTACCGCGAGTACCTGCTGGCGCGCGGGGGCACACACTACTGGGATGATCCCAACCCGCAGCTTCAGATCGCCTACCTGCAGGCCATGTACCGGGCCAGAAGGGACTTCCTCGGGGAGCTGATCCAGCACGCCAGGCAGGCGGCCGGGTGGGAAATCCCGGTTACGGCGAACACCTACGGGCTGGAGCCCAACCAGCAGATTTTCATCCCCCTATTGGACTTCGTGATCTTCGAGATGCCGATAACGTCAGAGGTCAATTCAACCTACAGGCCCTACCTCAGACCACTCCCGGGTAAGAACCTGACCACCTATTTCCTGGCCGAGGCCATCGACCCGGATAAACCCTTCTCCGGTTTCCCCGATGTTTTCGAGCTGTTGCACCTCTCCGAGGACGATTGGTGGCTCTGGAGGCACTGGCTGGCGGGGGCCGGGGCCGGCGGCGCCTCCTTCATGATTCCCTACATGGCATACGTCTACGGGGGAGGGTCGTACACCCTGCGGGCGGACAGGATCTCTCCCTACACCAGGTTCTTCGCCGAGCATGCCCGGTACTATGAAAACCTGGAGAGGGTGGCCACCGTGGCGCTGCTCCGCGACCTGCACTCCACCCTGACCAACAGGTACACCTGGCGGGCCAACCTGGCCTGGCAGAGCTTTGAAAATCTGGGGATGATTCTGCAGGAGGCCCATGTGCCGTTCGAGGTTCTCTACCGTGGTGACGGGGTCTTCGTGCAGAAACCCCTGACATTGGAGAATCTGAGGAAGTACAGCGCGATAATCGTTCCGAGGTACTACGACCCGGATCCGGATCTCCTAGATCTTCTCTCCCGTTATTCCTCCTCAGGGGGAAAGGTTGTGTGGTGCGATAATCTTCCGGGGGATGAGCTGCTGATTCCGACCCTCAGGGGACTGCTTGCGGATGTGGGGCTGGAAACGAACGCCTCCGGGGATCTCGGGGTGGTGGTCTACAGGAAGGGAGGCTCGCTGGTTCTGCACCTGCTGAACTACGCCTACGATCGCGGAACGCGCGATTTCCGGGACCTCACGAACATTGAGCTGACTGTGACAATACCTGAAGGTGTGAGTCTGGAGGGAAAAACGCTGAGGCTGGTTAGCCCGGATGCAGTCGAGACCACACTAGATTACCAATTGAAGCACGGAAAGGTCACCTTCACCGTTCCAAGCATTCACTGCTACTCAGTTGCTTCATTTGAATGAAGTCCACAATGTTCAAGCGGGACCTTCGGGATCCATCACCACCGATTATCATGTAAAACACGGTTAATTATTTATATTTAAAGAAAACGGTAAAATCAGAGAGTGTTTATGTGAAAATACCCGGCAAAAAACCTCTTCTAGGGGTCTGTGTTGCTTTTGTTGTATCTATCATTCTGCTCTCTTTTGGCACTTGGCAGAAGAAAGACAGCACTCCTAGCGATAACATGGGCGGTGTTTTTAGCGGGGTATTCCCATGGGGAAATGTTTACTATCCAGAGCTCGGTAGGGGCAGGGTTGAATTCACCGTAATCCCCTTGGACACGGCCCACTTCTGGGAATTTGTGCCGATAGGACACATCATGCTGCCGCAGCACCCCATCCCGACCGCCGCCGGCGGGTTCCAGTTCAAAACCTTCAATGACCCCCAACCCATCAGAGCTCCAGCGGACGGTGTCATCACCTGCATAAGGTACCTGAGGATACGCGAACACGGCGTTGAGTATGATGACTACAGGCTATATCTCTTTCACACCAACACCTTCATCTCGGACTTCGATCACCTGTCCGCGATAGATCCCTCAATATTGAGCAGAATTTCTACCCTGAAAGAGGGCTTCAATCAGGTCTACGTTCCGGTCAAGGCTGGCGACGTCATTGCGAAAACTGGCATGTACATCGCGGGACTGGGGTGGTACCTCTACGATTTGGAGGCGAATTTGAATTACGTCAATAAAGAGAAGTATGGCCCCATGGCGTATTCGGTCTTTCCGCTGGACTATTTCCGTCAGGATCTCGGGGAGCTCCTGTACACCTTCGTCAGGAGGACCAAGGAGCCCAGGGGAGGGAGGGCCGACTTCGACATAGACGGAACCATCTCAGGCAACTGGATCGTTGAGGGATCCGACCCTCGATCGGGGCCGGAGTCGTGGTCCGTCTGGCTTTCCTTCTGCTACGACATGTACGACCCGGACTGCAGGAGGATAAGCATAGGAACGGCTCTCGGCAGGACCATCGGAGAGGAGAACGGAGTTCTGACCTGCCCGAAAGGCGGCCCGGCCTACACTGAGGTGACTCCGGCAAGCGGCCCGGTAGTCTACAGGCTTTACCCCGTCTGGGAGGGACAGGAGTTCTTTGGGGTTCAGGTGGACGAAACGATCAGATACACGCTGCTGGTGCAGATGGTTGACAACAGGAAGATAAAGGTTGAGCTCTTCCGGGGCGATGTGCCCAACCCATCGTTCACCTCGAAGGCCATGTACTACACCCGCTGACGAGCTCGATTTCGTATCGGTCCTGCATGCCAGAGGTGTTTCCTTATCTCGCGTACCTTTGTTCCTTTCAACATTCGTTTTATTTGAAAACAAAAGATTAATATATTAGTTCTCTATAAAAACAAATGTATGAAACTGGAGGAGCTCAACCACTGGTGGACGGAAAAAGGCGTTAACCCCGAACTCGCACCACAGACCCGCAGGGATCTCTACGGCAGGCTAAGAGGGGAACTCGGCAGGAGGCAAGTGCAAGTGCTGGTCGGGCTGAGGAGGGTCGGGAAATCCACCATCCTCTTCCAACTTGCGGACGAACTGATAAGGAGCGGGGAAAATCCCCTCCACATACTCTACTGCAGCTTTGACGAACCAGAGCTTCAGGGGAAAAGGATTGGAGACATCCTGGAGGAATACTCAAGGCTCACGGGAGTGGACCACAGGAAGGAGAGGATCTACCTGATGCTGGACGAGGTGCAAAAATCCAAGGACTGGGTGGCCGACGTGAAGCTGCTCTACGACAACCGACGCAACGTTAAAATTCTGGCCTCGGGCTCGGCCTCCCTCAACGTTCTGGCCGAGGCGAGGAGGAGCCTTGCGGGAAGGGCCATCTACTACGAGCTCAGGCCACTCAGCTTTGGGGAGTTTCTGCGCTTCAGGAGAATCCATGTGGATGAGGAGAGGATCTCCCTGTATGAGGACCAACTGAAAAGGGAGTTTGACAGGTTCCTCTTCAGACCTTTCCCCGAGCTGGTCAATGAGGATGACCTTGTGTTCATCAAGAAGTACATAAGAAACTCCGTGATAGAGCCGATCATCCTGAAGGACATACCCAAGGAGTTCGGAGAGGCAGATGTTCTCCTCCTGGAGAAGCTCGTCACGATATTCCTGAGCAACCCGGGACAGTACCTGTCGCTGGACGAAATCGCAAAGGAGCTGAGGCGGGCCAAGGCCACGCTCTACAGGGCCCTCTTCTACCTGGAGTTCTCACTTCTGGTGAGGAGGGTCATGAACTACAGGCCATCGATAAGGGCGGCATCCAGGAAGATGTCGAGGATCTACGCATACCACCCGTGCCTGACCCTGCCCTTCGATGTCCCGGAAGAAAAATATGTGGAAAACCTCGTCCTCTTTGAGCTGGACGCCAAGCACTACTGGAGAGACAAGGAGAAGGAGGTTGACTTCCTGAGCGACCTGACACCGGTTGAGGTCAAATACGGCTCAAGGGTCGGGAGGGATGACGTAAAGCACCTCTCCTACTTCATGAATAAATACGCCAAGTTTGGAGTTGGGAATGGATACGTGATCACAAGGGATGCGGAAGGGGAAATCGGCGGCATTCGTCTGGTCCCTCTGTGGAAATTTTGCCTCACAGGACTTCCGGTGCCCGCTCCCAGGTGACTTGCTGCATCCCGCTCTGAGATCGCAAATTCGGGCGATGTGCCCTCACCTGACGTAGTACTTTGATGTAAACGAAGGATTCTCCCCATCTCCCCGAAAGATCTCGAGCCTTATCCTCTCGCTGTCCACCATCCTCACCAGAAGCGCGCACTGAACCACATAGTCCGAATCGTAGAACCACCCGTCGGGATAGGGTTCGTGCAGGCGCTCTACCCCCTCCATGGTCTCCATGAGCTTATACACAACCTTCCCGCTGTTCACGTCATGCCGTACGGTAAAGGCGCCGTCCTGCTGAGCAACAACCGCATCGAACGTTACCACTCAAAACTCGCCCCGAAGGTCCGCTCCGTGCGGGGCGTGAAGAACCCGGAGCTGGGAGACCAGTTCTTCCAGGTCTACAACTTCATGCACAACTTCTTCCGGAAGGGCAGGATGAAAAGAATCCTGGGCCGGCTCGGCCTCAAGCCGGGCTGGGAAGGACTGACGAAGATGTTTTATCTGGCGAGGGACTTCTAAGTCGTGCTCCGTCACGCACGGCGCGGGTGAAAAGCCGATGCAGAAATAAGCGCTCAATTTTCTACCCACTACTGGGCGCGGAACCGGGTTCGAGGGACACGTGGAAAATCCCACCTTCACCTCCAACGGAAAGCACTACACCCGCTGAAGCGCTCTTGCCAGGTCAGCCGGATTTCTTGAGAACCCACAGCAGACCGTGAGCTGAAAGAAAGTCTTTCAGATCTTCAGGGTCTCTTGTCCGGTATCCAGCTTTGTTGGGATCTCCCCACCACTCGGGGGCCGGCAGGTATCTGATCCAGCTGTTTTCCCCGGTCACCGTCCAGCCCGTTGCAAAAAATCCGGGATGTCTCTCAACCACCGCACTGAGGTAGGAATCCAGCCTGCTCTTCGACTCCGGCGAGAAGTAATCGTACGGTGGGCGCGTGCGGAAGACATTTCCTCTCCTCACATACACCTCCATCTCCCAGAATCCAGCACCATTGGGCAGGGTTTCGGTGTAGCCGAGAAGCGCTCCCCGTTCCACCTTAACCCCGGGCCTGATGTTCTCCGGGACGTCTCTCAGATGATGCTGGATTATCACGTAGTTTCTGCCGTAGCGAATCGCCACCACCTCCTCCCCATCTTCCCTGCGCGTGTAGTAGGTCACGGTGCCGGGGCACGGGGCGTAGACCGGGTCGTGTGAGGTCACCGTGTGGATCTCAATCTCGGTAGCAGGCTCGTTCTCGTAGACCCCACCCGATCCCTCCCAGACACCATAGGGTCCAACATAAACCACATCCTCGGGCCGCAGGCCTGCACCTCCCCAGAGGAACTCCAAGACCGGTGCCTCATCCGTGTCAGGGTATATTGGATACTCAAAACCCTCCCGCATGAAAAACGTGACGCCCACTATAACCACAGTTAGAGCGAGAAGCAACACCGTCGCAAGCATCCTGCGTATCCTGATCACCTCCTTTCCAGATGTTGCGGTTTTAGCTCGGTCCTGTTTCATCTCACGTAGTACTTCGCATTTTCGGTGAAAGACGGATTGTCCACGTCGCCCGGGAAGACCTCCAGCTTTATCCTATCGTTGTCCACCATCTTCACCAGCAGCGTGCAGTAAACTCCCTGTTCTGGGGAGTAGGGTGTACACAGCGGGTAAAGCTTGTACACCACCTCGCCGGTGTTCACATCCACCTCCCGGAAATCCGGGCCGTTCCCCTTCACGCTGAAAAGTTCGCCGTACGGTGGAAATGTTTCCCAACTCAGGCTTATCCGGAGATTGCTGGGTTCCAGGTAATCGTAGACGAACGCCACCACCTTCTTCCACAGGTTCTGATCCGTATAATCTCCTGCACCCTCTATGAACCAGTTTCCGGCGAGCTTCCCCGGCTGGTCGAAGTCTATCTCTCCTCCTCTGGGCTCGGCCTTTCTTTCGACCTTGCTGTACAGGAGCGACTTCAGCGGCTCGGCGAAGTAATCCAGGGGACAAACGGTGTGTCTGGTGAGTGGCCCGTATCTCTCCGGATTAATGAAGCGCGTGACGGTCTTGTCGTAGGCGCCGAAATCCAGTACTCCCCTCGCAATGCCTATCTCCTGCCCGGCCTCGACGGGAATGTAGACCTGCTTTTCGTTGTTGGGCTCCATCCCCCCGGCCTGGCTCAAGATGGACGGGTAAAGCTCGTAGATATGCCAGAAGACCGACTTGAACGTGTTGGTGTGGGTGATGGTTACCGAAAAATCTCCATAGAACGAAATCAAGGTGATGACCCCCTTGGCCGGAACCCTCACCACCTTTTCGGTTCCCGTGGAGAACCAGTATGTGTGGTCGGTGGGGAGTGGGTGCGGGATGGTACCATCTCGATGGTAGAAGATGTGACCGAGCGGGTCGATTACCGTGATGATCTCAGGGTCGAGAGGGGAGTACTCATAGGTCACGGGCCCCTCGCCCAGTTCCGGATAGACCTTCCACACCGTATCGTACCAGGAGAGCGGCTGTTGATTTTCATGCACCTCCCTCTGCGGGCGGAGAACGAGGAACAAAGCCGTGATAACCGCCAGCAGCACCAGACCGAGCAGAACCCTTCTCATCGCCTCAAACCTACTCGAAACAGTTGCCCTTATATGCTTGGTGGTCAGCCGTGAACACGCGGTTTGGGAGAACCCCCGCTTTAAAACACCGCGATTCTGACGGTCACCAGCACCGCAACCGCAGGGGCGACCCCCACGATCATCACGGGCATGGGAGCAAAACTCCGGCTGGGGGCAGGTCCGGCGAGGCCGGGACAGCGATAGTGCCGGCCAAGAGTTGAGCCGAAACTGGGGCTTGGGCGCTTCCCCGGGGTCGGGCACTCTGGGAATCTCGCCGTTCACCGGTCGACGCGGGGTCGACAACAGCCTTAATTTCCACGCCGTGAGTGGGTGAGGGAGGAAGGCTGATGTCGGAGGCCGAGTCCTACGGCAGATACATGGCGCGCGGGGGGGCCGTGATTTTCATCTCCCAGCTGGCCGCCGGGATCTTTGCGCTCCTCCTGAGAATCTTCCTGGCCAGGAGCCTGAGCGTGGAGGAGTACGGCATGTTCTACGCCGCCTTCTACTTCGTCAGCTTCTTCGCCCTCTTCAGGGAGCTAGGCCTGACCTCCGCCCTCGCCAAATTTCTGCCGGAGTTCTCGGTCAGAAAGGACAGGCGCGCGATCGCTGCAGCGATCAGGTTCGTCCTGCTCCTCCAGATCGTGATCGTCGGCCTCATCTCCTCGGCCATTCTGATTTTTTCACCCCAGATAGCGTCGGGCTTTGTTGGGGACGAAAGGGCCGCGGGCGCCGTAAGAATACTGGCGGTCTGGCTTTTTGTCTCCATATTCTACTCGACCCTGCTGAGCGTTTGCCAGGGCCTGAAGGACATGACCGCCTACGGGTGGGTCAACGCCGGCTGGGATGCCCTTATCCTCATCTCGGCCGTCCCCCTCCTCCTCATCGCCCGCCTCGGCGTGAACGGTGTCGCGCTGGCCTACGTGCTCGGAACCGTGCTCATCAGCCTTTTCTCGCTTGCCTATCTGGCCCTGAAATACCGGGACATTATTTTTTCCCGCCCCGCCCCGCTCGGCCCCATCAGCAGAGTCATTCTCTCCTTCTCCATCCCGGTCTTCATCGGCGGGATATGGGGGATGGTCATGGGATACGTCGACACGTGGGCGGTCACCCTGTTCAGGGGGACTGAGGAGGTCGGATACTATCAGGTGGCCCAGCCAACCGCCCGTTTTCTCTTTTACTTCGCCAGCTCCGTGACGATCCCTCTCTTCCCGATGGTTTCCGAACTCTGGGCAAGGGGGAGAAAAGCTCTCCTCTCCAAGTCCATCCACTTCATCCTCAAGCTGTCTTTCATCGCAATCATGCCGTTCGTTCTCGTCTTCCTCACATTTCCGGACATCATCATCCGCATCCTCTTCGGGGAGAAGTATCTGGCCGGGGTGCAGGTCCTCCAGATATTCTCGATTGCCGTTGTCTTTTCCCTTTTTTACAAAATATTCGGGACGATCCTCGCGGGTCTTGGGAAGGCTAAACTATGTGCAACAGTTTCCTTCATCATGTGCATCGTGTGCATATTCGCAAACGTGATTCTGGTGCCGGTTCTCGGGATGATGGGCGCCGCACTTTCCATACTGCTGGCGCATGGAACCGGGTCTCTTCTTTATGGTGCGTTTCTCAGAAAATACGTCTCCTTCTCTCCACCGACATCCCCGATGGCGAAGACGGTGGCCGGCAGCGTTCTTACGCTTCTCCTCATCTCTGCCCTGAAGTCCATCCTCGTCTTGCCGGTTTTTGCCGAGGCTGTGGTGGTGGTCTCGGTGTCATTCCTTTTCTACGCCGGGTGGGTGCTGGTGACGAAAGCCCTTTCAAAGGACGACCTTGTCTTTCTGGCGAAAGTGGTTCCAGCCCCCCGCCGTCTTCTCTCCCTTGCTGGGAAATGCCTCCATTGAGCCCGATTTATTTTTGTTCACGATCATCTCGCCGATTTTCCGCCGGCTCATGCGATTTCTTCCCTCCTGACCAGCCCTCTCCTCATGATTTCCTCCGCCACTAGGAAGTCCAGCTCCGTGTTTATGTCGAACGACTCCAGCTCGTCCATGACAAACGGAAGGATCTCGTCGCCCGTCACGGATCCCTTCTCCCATATGTTCGCCGGCCTTATCACGTCTATGCAGGCGTTCTGGATGTAAACCTTCGGCAGAACTTGGTACGGCAGGCTGTGCGCGTCCTTCGGTTTCCTATCAGGAGGAACGAATGACCTCAGGCGGTTTCCCTCTATCACCCACATCTTGAAGGGGTGCTCCTTGCACGGTCTAACCGACCTCAGGGAGTCTGCGTCCGGGTTTGCAAGCATGGTCTCTATCGCCCTATCCACGGTCTCGGGCCTGAGGAAGGGCGAGGTCGGAAACAGTTTGACAACGAGATCCGGGACGTAGCCCTCGTTGTCCCTCAGCCAGTTCAGCGCGTGCTCTATCGCGTCAAACTCCGGCGAGTCCTCCTTGGCCAGCTCTTTCGGCCGGTAAAACGGAACCTCGGCCCCGAACCTCCTCGCAACCTCCGCTATCTCTTCGTCATCCGTCGAAACTATCACCCTGTTTATGTACCTCGACCTCCTCGCGGTCTGGATGATGTAGTATATCAGGGGTCGGCCGGCCAGCTCTCTGATGTTCTTCCTCGGCACGCGCACGGATCCGCCCCTGGCGAGTATGAGCCCGAGTATCTTCATCTTTTCACGAGCTCCCTGACCCTCTTCGCTATGCTGTCCCCGTCCATCCCGAAGTGCGCCAGCACCTCCGCGGCGTCGCCGGACCTGCCGTAACCCTCCAGCCCGATCACGTGGACTTTCCCAACGACCCTTGCGACCTCCTCGGCCAACCCTCCCCTCACCGAGTGATTCTCCAGACAGACCACGGTTTCGAAGCCATCAATCTCCCGCCTGAGCCACCCTTCATCTATCCTGCTGAGCCAGGGCAGGTTGATCACCTTCAGACTCACACCCTCCCCGGCGAGCCTCTCCCTCGCCAGAAAGGCCCCCGAGAGCACGGGCGGCCCGTAACCCATTGCGACGGCGGCCCCCCCCCCCCCCACCACCCTGCCCCCCCCGCCCTCCGACCCCACCC
>CAZZKZ010000136.1:0-1773 GCA_964654915.1 Hadarchaeota archaeon (SeqCode) | reverse complement strand
CCCCCGCGCCACCCACGGGCCGTTAGAGAGCTTGTCCGGGGCGCCGGGGTAACCCCCGCCCCCCGATACGGAGGGGGTGAGGGCCACGCCCGCCGATCCGCCAGCCGCGAGTGAAACGGTTTTGTTTTCCACCGGAGCGTTGTCAACCCTCAGAACCACCGTGTACTGACCGGCGGCGGTCCCGATGTTCCTCACAGTCACCTGAACCGCCACGTTTTCGCCCGGCAGCGCATTCTCCTTTGAGAGGAGAAGATTCTCGACCACAAACTGGGCCACATTCTCGGGCGGAGGTCCCGGCGGGCTCGGAGGAACGTTCTCCGGGGGGAGAATCGTGAGCTGACCTTGGATTTGTTTCTCTTGATAGGCGAGCGTCCCCGTGCAGAAGAGGAGAAAAAGCAGCGGGACGAACCAGCTCAGTTTTTTCATCTGTTTTCTTTTTTCTCGTTGAGTATAAGACTTTTTCGATTCACCTAAAAAAATAAAAAGATGGCCTCCCGTTCGGGGAGGCTTCTCTAGAGTTGCTGCGTTGACAGCCAGAAGTCATCCCAGTAGACTTTCGTTGATGGGGCGGCGGAAGCCCTTTTTGCGGTTATGTATATTCTCGCCCGCACCGCACCGGCCGGAGCCTGCATATGGAAGGATATCTTGGTCCACTCGTCGAACGCGGTTGCCGGCGATCCCGACCCCGGTATCTGAGTGTAGGCGCCGTTCTCGTAGTACCATCTCACCCTGAAGAAAAGCGTGTAGTTCTCCGGGATTGCTCCGCCTCCGGGGTTAACGAGGTAGTAGTATCCCACCAAGTAGTAGTTCTCGCCGGGCGTGACGGCGAAGATGTTGTCAGTCGTAAGGTACGCCTCGTAGCTTGTCCCAAAGTTCTCCTGCTTGGCCGACCAGCTGCCCGAGCGGACCACCTCGCCTGTGCGGAAGACCTTGGCGTCGCTGAAGTCCCAGAAGTACTCTCCGTCCTCGAAGCTCGGGTTTCTGACTAGGTTCTGCTCCCCGATTGTTTCGACCCTGACGTAGAATGTGTTCGTGTACGTTCCCGAGGCAATGCCATCCGGAATGTCAAGCCTCCACTCGATGTCCTTCTGAATGTTCTCGCCGTACGTGATGTTGACCCAGACGCTCTGGTAGCTCGTGCTCAGGGAGACCCAGTCTCCCTCTCCCTTGGCCTTCGTCGCGCTTGCAGGCATGCTGTTTCCATCCGAACTCCAGTCGCCCGCCACCTTCACCCCTATCTTGAACGCCACGTTTGTTGTTGTTGTAACCGATGTCGGGCCCTGGCTTGGGCTGACATTCTGGCCGGGATAACCGACAAACGAAAGCGTATTCGTGCTCACGTCCATCTCGAGGTAGACCTGCACCGTTACAGCATTCGCATTCTCCAAGTGGTCGTCCAGCGAAACATTGTCAACCGCCCTCGCATAGAGATCCCAGTTCGTCGGAATTGCAACCTTCGCGACCCTGACCTTAAAGGTCGCCGTGTAGATGTTCTCGCTTGGATCCTCTTGGACAGAGCATCCGGATGTGTCTATGTAGACGCTTCCGAGCGGGCAGCTGAATGTCCAGGCTCCCTCGCCCTTCGAGGCCACCCACGTGTAGTGGTTCCTCGTGCTGTCCGGGTCTGTGTTGTCGAGCGAGGCTTCGTAGGCCATCAGGACGATGTCCGTGAGGTCCATGTTCTGGTCCTTTACCGTCACCGTGATCGTCGTCCAGCTGTATGGGATCCACTCCGTGTCCACCGGAACCACGCTCTGAATCTCTGGCGGATAC
>CAZZKZ010000135.1:0-2004 GCA_964654915.1 Hadarchaeota archaeon (SeqCode) | reverse complement strand
CGGCCGAGCTGCTGATGGGGGAAACTGCCGGGAGGACGCCGGCGGTCATCGTGAGGGGGATGAGGGTTGCACCGTCCGACAGCCCGAGGCTATCCCCGACGGTCGGGAGGGATGAGGACCTCTACTCCCCGATCCTCAGGCTTTAACCCCGAGGGCCCTGTCGATCGCCTTCCTATCGAAGCCGACGATTATCTCGCCGTCGATGTCTATGACGGGTACTCCCATCTGCCCGGACTTTTCGACCATCTCGACGAGGCCGGCCCTGTCCTCGGCGACATTTACCTCCTCGAACTCGACTCCGAGCTTCTTGAGGTAGTCTTTGGCCATCACGCAGTAGGGGCAGGTTGGGGTCGTGTAAATCCTCACCTTCGGCATCAGGCAAAATTTCTGCTTGGTGGTTTAATAAGCGTTGACGGTGAATTTTGGTCTTCAAACCGGCTTGTGGTCACGAAGATGAACAGGATCTTCGGCGATCGTGCGGAAATGCGTGGGCTGAATTTCGCTGGTGGGTCAGCGTGCGCCAGCGAGCTTTGCCAGAATCTCCCCGGCCCGCCTGACCGCCTCCTCCCTGGGAACCCCCTCCTCGACAAGCCCGGCGACAAGCATCTCCCTGCAGACCTCCAAGTTCTCAGCCAGCGCCTCCCGGCTCACCTTCCCTATCACCATGCCGGCGTGAACGAGGACGAAGTCGCCCACCCCGACGTCGTCCGCCCCAAGGATAACCGTCCGCCTGACCCCTCCGAAGTCAACCTCCGCGCTCAGCCCCTCGATCCTCACGACCCTGGCGAGAACCCCCCAGCACATCAGGATGACCTCCCCGCGCCCTCCCTGGCCCAGATCGAGCAGGCCCCCTCGCTCGACACCATGCACGGGCCGAGGGGGCTGTCCGGCCGGCAGGCCCTCATGAAGAGCGGGCAGTCGGAGGGAACCGCGACCCCGGCTATGATGTCCGGGCACCTGCAGCCATCCGGCATGCCATCCGCCGCGTCTTCCTCCGGCAGAAGCTCGTGCTCCCTGTACTCCTCCCTGAGGAGGAGGCCGCTTGCGGGGATGCGGCCCAGACCCCTCCAGACCGCGTCCGAAACCTCGAAGACACTTGTCAGAGAACGCCTCGCCCTGAGGTTCCCCTCCCGCGAGACAAGCCTCCTGTACTCGATCTCCATCCCGGGCCTGCCGCCCGCGAGCATCTGGAGAATTTTCGCAACCGCCAGCAGGACGTCCAGGGGCTCGAAACCCGCGACGACCACGGGCACGCCGTAATCCCTCGGCAGGAACTCCCACTCGGCAGCCCCGATGACGGTTGAGACGTGGCCGGGCGCGATGACCCCGCTCACCGGGATCTCCCCCCTCCTCCTGTGGAACTCCACGACGTGCCTCATCGAGGGAGGAGTCAGCCTGCAGGCCGGAATTATTCTGAGGTTTTCCGGGACCTGGCCGGCCTCGAGTAGTATCGCGTAGGAGGGGGCCGTCGTCTCAAAACCTATCCCGAGGAAGACGCTCTCCCTCCCGTGCGACCCGGCGTCCCTCACGGCGTCCAAGAAGCTGTAGACGACCCTCACGTCCGCCCCGGCGGCCCTCGCCTCCTGAAGGCTTGAGGGGCGGCCGCTCCCCATCAGCCCGGAGGCCGCGCCGCGAGGGTGGACCGGCTGGCCCCCCCCGGCCGCCCCCCCGCGCCCGGCCCCCGCCCCGCCGGCCCTGTCCGCCAGAGGCCTTGCGGGGCTGCCCCCCCCCATCCGTCTGAAGGCGTCGCCGTACGTGTAGACGACCTCTCCCTCCATGGCGGCCTTGACGGCGGCATCCACGCAGGAGGCGGGGGTTATGCAGACCGGGCAGCCGGGCCCGGCGATTAGCCTGACTTCTGGTGGAAGGAGGGAGCGCAGCCCGTAGTGGACCGTCGTCCACTCGTGGGTTCCGCCGAAGGTCATTATTTTGGTGGGACGGCGGGGCGCCGGCCCGCGCCCCCCTGTCCACCTACACACGTTTGGCGCGGGCTTCGGCCCACCG
>CAZZKZ010000134.1:0-2364 GCA_964654915.1 Hadarchaeota archaeon (SeqCode) | reverse complement strand
GGAGAGAGAGAAGAGACAAGTGAAGTTAGGCGAACCTGGACGATAGAGCGGTGGAGCTTGAGGAGGGCGACCGGGGCGGGCTTTTATAGCGACCCGAGGAATTTGATTGGTGGAAGAATGAAGGCGGTTGTTCTGGCCGCTGGGCTGGGCAAGCGGCTGCGCCCGCTGACCTTCACCAAGCCGAAGTTCCTGCTGCCGGTTGCGGGGAAGCCGGCGCTCGACCACGTCCTGCTGCTCCTGAAAAGCCTTGGGGTGAAGGAGGTGGCGCTCATCGTCGGCTTCGGTAAGGAGCAGATAGTCGAGAGGTACGGGGACGGGCGCGGTTTGGACCTCAGCCTGACCTACATCGAGCAAAAGAAGCTTCTCGGGACCGCCAACGCGCTCGGGATGGCCGAGGAATTCATCGGGGATGATCGGTTCATCGCCATGAACGGGGACACGCTCATCGACTTCGAGTCCATGAAAGCAATAGTCGACAGGTACGAGGAGGTGAAGAATGATGAGAGGTTCGGCGGGGTGATGGCGACAATAGAGGTGGACCAGCCGGAGCAGTTCGGGATCGTCTTCGTGAAGGACGGGAAGGTCGTCAGGATAGTCGAGAATGTGAGGAAGGTCGAGAGCAGAACGGCCAACGCCGGCGTGTACGTTTTCGACCCGGCGATCTTCGATGCCATCAGGAGAACCCCGAAATCTGTGAGGGGGGAGTATGAGCTCACGACGTCCATGCAGATGATGATAGACGAGGGAAGGAACATCTACGTCTCGCCGGTCAAGCTCTGGACGGACATCGGGAGACCGTGGGACCTGCTCGTTGCAAACGAGTACTTCCTGAAGAACATAAAGAACGAGATTTACGGGAAGATTGAGATCGGGGCGCACATTCAGGGCAACGTTTACATCGGGGAGGGGACTATCGTGAGATCCGGCTCGTACATCATCGGGCCGACATACATAGGGAGAAACTGCGACATAGGACCCAACTGCTTCATAAGACCCTGCACGAGCATAGGGGACAATGTGAGGATCGGCAACGCCGTTGAGATAAAGAACTCGATAATAATGGACAACACGCACATCGGTCACCTCTCGTATGTCGGGGACAGCATAATCGGAAGCGACTGCAACCTCGGGGCCGGGACGACGATCGCAAACCTGAGGCTTGATGAGAAGCCGATCAAGATGAAGATCGATGGGAGGATTGTCAGCTCGGGAAGAAGGAAGCTGGGGACGATCATAGCGGACAATGTAAAGACCGGGATAAACTGCACGATAAACGTCGGGGTCAAGATAGGACCGAACTCGGCGATAGGACCCGGAACGTACGTCTACGAGGACATCCCGCCGAACACGTTCATCTACACGAAGCCGCAGACTAGGAGGAAGAGGTGGAGGCCGTAGCGGATGGAGATGGACATTGAGGAGTTCAGGAGGAAGTTCCCGAACTTGGCCAGGGAGATGCTGGGTCAGGGGACGGTCAGGATAGATTCTGTGAGGAGCTCGATCCGCGAGGGGGAGAAGGCGGCCGAAGAGGGGTTTCCGACCGTGGTCGATTTCCTGAGGAGATGTGACACCGATGAGCAGGCCTTGGAGATAATCAACTACTTCGAGCGCAGGGGGGAGATCTCGGGGGAGTACGCGGCCGAGCTGCGCGCCCAGCTGGTGAGGCACGGCGTCAGGAGCTTCGGGAGCAAGCGGGAGAGAGGGTGGTTCATGGGCGGGGATGAAGGGGCTTGATGGAGATAGGTCTCGTTGGAAAGCCGAACGTTGGAAAGACTACTTTTTTTAACGCCGCGACCCTCCTGAACGCGCCTGTTGCAGACTATCCCTTCACGACGATAGAGGCGAACGTCGGGGTGGCCTACATAAGGCGGCCGTGCCCGTGCAGGGAACTCGGGGTCAAATGTAACCCGCAGAACTCCGCGTGCGTTGACGGGGTCAGGTTCATCCCGGTGAAGATGATAGACGTGGCCGGGCTCGTTGAGGGGGCGCACAGGGGGCGGGGGCTGGGAAACAAGTTTCTGGACGACCTCAGGATGGCGGCGGCGCTCCTGCACATCGTGGACGCGTCCGGATCGACAGACAGGGAGGGGAGACCGTGCGAGCCCGGAAGCAACGACCCGCTCGAGGATGTGAGGTTTCTGGAGAGCGAGATCAGGATCTGGATGAAAAACATACTGGCAAAGGACTGGAAGAGCTTCGCCAAGAGGACGAAGTATCAGAGGCTGGACCTCGCGAGGGAGATCGCAAGAATCATGAGCGGACTGGGAGTGACGGAGGAGCAGATTGTGGAGGCGATGAGGAGGGCCGGAATGAGCAGGACGGCTGATCCGGAGAGTTAGATCGGAAGAGCGGGTCAGCAGGAAG